>DATENK010000571.1:0-20971 GCA_035275085.1 Verrucomicrobiia bacterium
CCTTGCGCGGGGCGAAAGTCGATGGCGCGATGAAATTTCCGACAGGCGCGCAGCTCGAAAATACCGACGTGCTCGTTATGTTCGCAGCCGAGGCCGGTTCCATCGCCGGCGCGGATCGCGACAACCTCGAAAAGTTCCTCAAGCGTGGCGGCGGCATCGTTTGCATCCACGACGCCGTTTGCGGCACGAACGCGCCCTGGTTCAAGACGATTATTGGCGGCGCCTGGGAACACGGCAAATCGAAGTGGTTCGAAGGGGACGTCTCTTTCTATTATGTAAATAATGAACATCCGATCACCGAAGGCTGTTCCAATTACGACATCGACGACGAAGTGTATTGGGACCTGCACATGATGCCGGACGCAAAAATCCTCGGTGCTTCCTGGCAGCCGGACCAGCGTAACACCCGCAACGGCAAGCAATACCCACACGTGTACAATGTGATTCCCCAAATGTGGGTGTACGAAAATGCGCTCGACGGCGGCCAACCCTATCGCGCCTTCGTGTCGATTCCAGGACACAAATACAGCTCATTTGAGGCGCCCCATTATCGGGCAGTACTCCTGCGCGGGATCGCCTGGGCAGCGAAGCGCGACGTGAATTCGCTTTGCGCAAAGGACGAACTGGCGACCTTACGATATCCGGAAGGCGGCCCGACCGCCCCCGAGAAAGAGGCGTCAAAATTGGAATTGCATCCGGACTTCAAGATCAGTCTGGTCGCCGCCGAGCCGCTCATCACTAAGCCCATCGCCATTGATTGGGATCCCGCCGGGCGCTTGTGGGTCGCCGAGACGCCCGAATACCCCAACGGACGACGTGGCATTCGCGCGGAGGAAGGAGACAATGCCTGGAAGGATCACGGCGGACTTGTCGCGCAGGCAGGCGCGCAGGACCGTCCGGCGCGCGATCGCATCAGCATCTTAATCGACGAAAACAAGGATGGGCGCGCCGATCGAAAACAGGTGTTTTACGAGGGCCTGGAACTAGTGACGAGTTTCGTATTTCATCGCGATGGCGTGATCGTTGCCCAGGCGCCGGACATTCTCTGGCTGCGGGATGTCAATGGCGATGGCACAGCTGAGAAGGTCGAGAAACTTTACACCGGCCTCGGCATCTCGGACCGGCATGCCACGATTAACAATCTGCGCTGGGGCTTCGATGGCTGGATTTACGCCACGCACGGTTACAGCGCCGGCACGGTTACGAGCCCGGACGGATCGAAAAATTTTGGGCGTATCAATTCCGGCGTGGTCCGCTTCAAACCCGACGGCAGCGCCTTCGAACAATTCTCCTCCAAAGGCGGCAACACCTGGGGCTTGGACATCGCGTGGGACAACGAAGTGTTCTTTACCCAACCGACCAGCGGCGATCTGTTGAACCACGTTGTCCTTCCCGAATACGTCCTCGCCCGCGGTAAAACCGGCAACACCGCCAGTTTCCATCCAATCATCCGCGGACGACGATCCAACCCCCTGATTAAATACGAAAATCTTGCTTACGTGCAGATCGATGTGGTCGGCGGCTTTACCGCATCGGCTGGGTGCGCGATTTACGATGGCGGCGCGTGGCCGAGCGACTATCAATACAGCTATTTCACAACCGAGCCCACCATCAATCTTATCCATCACGAAGCGGTAACACACGATGCCGTTACTTATGCCGCGAACAAACTCCGCGATCCTGAGTTCATTGGCGGCCGCGACAAATGGTTTCGTCCCATCGAGACCCGTATCGGGCCCGATGGCGCGCTTTACATTCTCGATTTCTATAACCAGGCCGTGATCCACAATGATACGCGCGGACCAAAACACAACGCCGTCAACGCCGCCGTCCGCCCTGACCGCGATCATTACTTCGGCCGTATTTGGCGCGTGGAACACAAGCAGGCAAAGAAGCTCGATCTCCCAAACCTCGCCAAAGCTTCCAGCAACAAATTGATGGAGGCACTGGAACATCCCAATCGTGTTGTGCGTATGACCGCTCACCGGTTGCTCTCGGAAATGGACCCACCGCCGCGACGCGCTCTGGCGAAACTCGCCTGGGACCAAAAGAAACCGCCTTACGCCAGGATTCATGCGACCTGGCTCTCCGAGACCGTAAGTCCGGCTTTGATGGCCGACAATAATCCGGCAGTTGCCAAGAATGCCTTGCGCGTGGCCGCTCATCGCATGGTTGTCGATGACGATCTAATTCAGGCGTTGCTCCGAAAAGACCCACAGGTCCGCCTGGCCGCGTTGCTCGCAGCCGCGAATTCAACCGCTCCACGCGTGATTCAAGCAGCCGTCGACACTTTCCCCGAACTGACAGATGGCTGGTCGCAATCCGCCCTCATTGCCGCAGCAGATGTGCGGCCGCAGGACTTCATCGAAGCCGTCTTTAAGTCTTCACGGTCCGATGAGCTTGCGCCCTTGCTTGGCAACCTGGTGCGACTCGCCGCAGGCATACCGGACGCCGAGGAAATCGCGGCGCGTCTAGTTGAGCGGGCAGCTTCCGCAAGCGACGCCTTAAAGCTGGCCGCCCTCGAAAACCTCGCCACGTACCTGAAAGCCGACGTTCCTTGGTCCCCGTCGCTTGAATCGGGTTTCAACAAACTTTTAATTTCCGAAAACCTCGATGTGACGGCCGCCTCGTTACCACTACTGGCACGGTGGAAGCAGGGGGGCAGCGCATCTGCAAAACCACTCGTGACTAAACTACTCGCGCAATTGCAGAAGGCTGACGGCTCCGTGGTGCAAGGCGAGCGCATCGTCACCAGTTTGGTTCGAGCCCGAGCGCTCGATCCGGATATCTTGCCGCAAACGGCAAACCTGCTCGGCTCGCGCACCTCGGAAACCATCCAGAAGCGCCTTATTCTCGCGCTCGGCGAAACCAGTGATTCCGCTGTCGGTCCGATTCTGGCGACTGCATTGGGCAAGTTGCAAGGCGAGCTCCGGGACGCCGCCTTCGCGCAATTGATCAAGCGCGCCGATTGGGCCAATGCGCTCGTGGACGAATTGAAAAAAGGCACTCTGACCCTGGCCGCCCTTGGCCCAGGCAATGTCTTTCGTCTGCGAACGCACAGCGACAAATCAGTCGCCGAGAACGCCGCCGCCGTGATCGATCAGTTGCGCGGGCCCGAAGTAAAAGAAAAGGAGGCGGTAATCGCCAAACTCGAACCCACGGTGGCGAAGCCGGGTAGCGCCGAACGCGGCAAGCAGGTCTTCACTCAAAATTGCGGCGTCTGCCACAAGGTCAATGACGACGGTCGCGACGTCGGCCCGGACTTAACCGGGATGGGTGTGCACGGCGTTCACGAATTGCTGACGCACATTCTCGATCCCAATCGCTTCGTCGAGGAAAACTATGTCGCGACCAGCATCGAAACCAAAGACGACCAGGTGCTCGATGGCATCGTCGTGCGCGAAAATCGCTCGGCGGTCGTGCTGCGGAATAACGTTGGCGAGACGGAAGTGAAAACCTCGGACATCAAGTCGCGACGCAGCACAGGTCGCTCGCTGATGCCGGAAGGCTTCGAGGCCCTCGGCGAGGATCCCTTGCGCGATCTTCTCACATTTCTTGGCGCGGGTGACAACCGGTTCAAAATTATCGACCTCAAGCCGGCTTTTACCGCCAGCAGCGCACACGGCCTCTTCAACAGCCGGGACTCCCTGAACGAAGGCCTGCGGTTCCGCAAATTTGGGTTGATCAAGGCGGGGGATGTTCCGTTCGAAGTCGTTAATCCCGCGCGCACCACCTCCGGCAACAACCTGATCGTGCTCAAGGGCGGCCAGAACTACGCCAAAACGCATCCGCAAAAAGTCGAGATTACCGGCATCGGGCTGAAAGCCAGCAAGCTGCATTTCCTCGGCGGTGTGGGCGGTTGGGCATATCCGTATACGCGACAAGAAAATATGCCAGTGGCCAAAGTCACTCTGCACTTTGATGGCGGCGACACCGAAGAGATTGTCTTAAAGAACGGAGTCGAGATCGCGGATTACAATGGCGGCTACGACGTGCCGGGTTCCACACGGGTCCCGGAACTGATCGCGAACGGCCAGGTGCGTTCATTTAGCAAAGTGCTGCATCACGGGAGCGCGATCCAGAAGATCACGATCGAGAGTATGGACAACGCCGTGGCGCCGGTCTTTATCGCGATCACCGCCGAAACCGGAAAACAAACCGAACAGCAGGCCGACGCTTCGGGCAAAGGCGGCGGCAATGGCGGCGCGGTGACGAGCGGCATGCGCGTGCTCATCGTCGGCGGTGGCAGTTCGCACGACTTCAATCGCTGGTTCAACCAGGCAGACTCCGCCACGCTCGCGACCAAAGCGAAAGTTCAATACACCGAGGATATCAGCAGCGTGCTGCCGGCTCTGAAAACCGCCGACGTGCTTTACCTTTCCAACAACAAACCGATGGACGACCCCGATTTACGGAAAGCGATTTTCGCTCACGCCGATGCCGGCAAAGGCTTGCTACTCGTTCATCCCGCGCTTTGGTACAACTGGAAAGATTGGCCCGAATACAATCGCGTATTCATCGGCGGCGGTTCGAAGAGCCATGACAAATACGGCGAGTTCGAAGTGACGGTCAAGGAAAGTGGCCACCCGATCATGCAAGGCGTCCCTGCCACATTCAAAATCACCGACGAGCTCTACCATCACGAGAAAGATCCCCAGGGCTCCCCCATTGAGGTCCTCGCCACCGGCACCAGCCCTGTCACCGGCAAAACTTTTCCCGTGGCCTGGATCACCCAACATCCCAAAGCCCGCATCGTCTGCCTCACCCTCGGCCACGATGGCAAAGCCCACGAACACCCGGCGTACAAGACCATCCTGCAGAACAGCATCGCCTGGGTCGCGCGCCAATAATGCCTATTCAGTTGCGGGCGCGCACAGGCACGGGTACAAGACATCGTGCGGCTTTTGCGCCAGTATCATTTCGTTTGGTCGTTTTTGGCGGTGCTGGTGTTTTGCAGTGTGATGGTGTTGCGGCAATTTGAGATCAATCATCAGCGGCATAACGATTTGCGGGAAGCGTTTATCCTGCTGCAGGCCAAGGGCTACACGAACCAGGCGGATCGGCTGTATTACCGCTTGTTGGTCGAGGTCGGCCGCGTCCCGAATCGCGTCCTATTCGATGATTTCCAGCGCACGATGATGCTGGTAGATCCGGATCTGCCGCAGCCAAAGAACTTGATCTGGAAGTATCATCGCACCGTCGGCGACGAGTTGGAGAAACGGTCACCGAGAATTTTTGCGCGCGCGCTGAAACTCGCGGAGGAAACCAAGTGAACGCGGAGTTATTGCGCCCGTTTGTAGACGGAAAGTTCTTTCGCGCCGGCGAGCAAAAGTTTTATGTGAAAGGCATCTCGTATGGCCCCTTCGCGCGCGATGCGGACGATCACGCCTTGCCGCCGCGCGGGCAGGTCGAAAGTGACTTCCGGCTAATTCAAGAGCTGAATGTTAACACCGTCCGGGTTTATAATCCGCCACCTGAATGGTTTCTGGATGTCGCCGCCGAGCACGGATCGCGTGTGCTCATCGATATCACCTGGCCCAAGCACCTATGCTTTTTGGATTCGCTCAAGCTTCAGCGCCAGGCCCGCGAAAACGTGCGCGCCGTCGTAGCCGCCAACAAGTCACACCCGGCCGTATTCGCCTACAACATGGCCAACGAAATTCCTCCGGACATCGTACGCTGGACCGGCGCCCGCCGGGTGAGCGCGTTCATTGAGAGCCTTGTCGAGGACGCCAAGCACACCGATCCGGATTGCCTTTGCACCTTCGCTTCGTTCCCGCCAACGGAATTTCTGCGGCCGGAAAACGTCGACTTTTGGTCATTCAACGTTTATCTGCATCAACGCAAGGCCTTCGAAAGTTATCTGGCGCGTCTGCAGATGCTGGCGGACAGCAAACCGCTGGTGCTCACCGAATTCGGCTTTGACTCCATTCGCGAAGGAGAGGAGCGCAAATGCGAGATGCTCTCATGGCAAATCGAGAGCGCCTTTTGCGCGGGTCTCGCGGGGACGGTTATCTTCAGTTTCACGGACGATTGGGTGCACAGCGGCCATGTGATTGAAGATTGGGCGTTCGGCCTGACGACCCGTGAGCGTTCTCGTAAGCCATCATTTACTGTCGCGCAACGCGCGTATCAGCAAGCGCCGCGTTTTGCCGCTACGCGACGGCCAAAAGTTTCTGTCGTAGTTGCCACCTACAATGGCGCGCGGACCCTCAAGAGTTGCTTGGATTCGCTCACGCGCCTCAATTATCCCGATTACGAAGTGATTGTGGTCGATGATGGTTCCACGGATACGACGCCCGAAATCTCACAGCGCTATCCCGGCTTCCACTATTTGCGGCAGGCAAATCACGGCCTCTCGGTTGCGCGCAACAGCGGAATTGCAGCGTCGATCGGCGAGATCGTCGCATTCACCGACTCCGACTGTCGCGCAGATGAAGATTGGCTGAGTTATTTAGTGGCGGATTTGTTGGAACAGGGCTGCCATGGCATCGGTGGCCATAACTTTCTTCCCCCAGACGATTCGCCCGTCGCTGCCGCCGTTATGGCTTCCCCGGGCGGGCCGGCGCATGTGATGTTGACGGATCGCGACGCTGAGCACGTCCCCGGCTGCAACATGGCGTTTTACAAATGGGTGCTGGAGGACATTGGTGTGTTCGACCCGATGTTCCGCAAGGCCGGCGATGACGTAGACGTTTGCTGGCGCTTGCTTGAACGCGGCTATCGCATTGGCTTCAGCGCTGCGGGATTCGTCTGGCATTACCGGCGATCGAATGTGCCCGCATATCTGAAACAACAGAGTGGCTACGGTGAAGCTGAGGCGTTGCTCGCGCACAAACATCCCGAATACTTCAACGCTTTTGGCGTCGGCATGTGGCGCGGGCGAATCTATGGCTCGTCCAAATACGGCGTCATTCTCCAGCGGCCGGTGATCTATCACGGCCTCTTCGGCAGCGGCCTTTTCCAAAAGCTTTATACGCCGGCGCCTGCGCATATCTTGATGCTGCTCACCTCGCTGGAATATCACGGCCTTGTCACGGGACCGTTGCTGATCCTGAGTTTCCCATTTCCGTTTCTGTTGCCGGTGGCCATCGCAAGTCTGGCACTTTCGCTCGCTGTGTGCGTGGCTGCGGCCCTCCAGGCCGACGTGCCGCGCAAAAAACGCCGGCTCTGGTCGCGGCCGCTGATCGCCACGCTGTTCTTCCTTCAGCCCATGGTCCGCGGTTGGGCGCGCTACCGCTGGCGCTTCAACGTGCAATCCGCACCCAAACGCCGCGCCACCAAATCCGTGCCGCATCCGCCGGCACCGGAGCAAGTGGTTTATTGGAGCACCCGCAAGTTTGACCGTTACGCATTGCTCAGCCGTTTCCTGGCGCGGGTGGATGAAGACGGATGGCAAAACAAACCCGATACGGGCTGGGGCCGCTGTGACCTCGAAATTTTTGGAAATCGCTGGAGCCGCCTCCGGATGACCACAGTGTCCGAAGAACTGGAGAACGGCTACACCCTCCGCTGCCGAATGGAAAACACGTGGTCGTTACGTGCGACGGCGGGATTCTGGTTGCTGGCTGCGTTGGAACTGGTCGTGATCGGTTTGTTCGCGCAATTCCAGCCATGGCTCTGGATGATGTTGCTCTCTTTACCGATTTTGAGTTGGTTCCTCGAATTCGAAAAACGCGCGACTCAGGTCCAGATCACGGCGCTACTCGATGAAGTCGCTGCCGAGTTTGGGTTGACTCGCGTGGACGAGTCGGTCAAAAAGCCTGAGGCCCAAAGCGCATGCGCCGAAAGAACACCTTCCTACTCGTCCTGAGCTTCCTGGCAGGCCGAGGCCTCCTCGCCGAGCCGTCTTTGCCCGGCATGCAACCGCTAACGGAGAAGGGCGATCTCTCGGCCGCAATGGTCGCGGGCATTGACCGCTTTTTGATGCGCGAAACAAAAGACTCCGTCGCCAAGCGCGGCAAACCTGACCGCGAACGCTTTCGGAAAATCATCGGCGCGATCGATGCGCGACAGCAAGTCGATGCGCTGGATCTCGTCGGCACGACGGCGCGTCCAGCAAAGCTCGCCGAGACGAAAACCTTCGATGTTTTTGCGGTGCGATGGCCGGTACTCCAAGGCGTGTACGGTGAAGGTTTGTTGTTCCAGCCCAAGACCGTCGTTGCGGGTGTCGTTGCCATTCCAGATGCAGACCAAACGCCAGAACAGTTTGCGGATGGTTTCGCCAAACGTCTCGCTGAGAGTGGTTGCCTGGTTCTGCTTCTGACGTTGGTGAATCGCGAGGACACATATTCCGGCAATCCGGTTCTAAACCGGTTCACCAACCAACCGCATCGCGAATGGATCTACCGACAGGCTTACGAAATGGGCCGGCACATCATTGGTTATGAAGTGCAGAAAGTGCTCGCTGCAGTGGACTGGTTGTCCACCCAAACCACGAACGTGGGCGTACTCGGTTATGCCGAAGGCGGTTTGATCGCGTTTTACAGCGCCGCGCTTGATTCACGCATTAAATCCACTCTTGTGAGCGGCTATTTCGACTCCCGCCAGAAAGTTTGGTCCGAACCCATCTATCGAAATGTGTTCGGCTTGCTGCGCGACTTTGGTGACGCCGAAATCGCTACGATGATCGCCCCGCGCAAATTGGTGATCGAACACAGCGCGGTTCGGCCGATCGCCGGTCCGCCGGCCTCTCGTGAAGGACGTCACGGAGCAGCGCCGGGCGCATGGCGTACGCCTGAGCAGGGTTCTGTGGAAGCGGAATTCAAGCGAGCTCAGAAGCTTGCACCAGCGTCCGCGAAAAGCATGGAATTCGTTCACGGTAACGAAGGCGTGCCTGTCGGGCCATGTTCCGATTATGCGCTGGAAGCATTTGCGCGCGCTTTGGGAGTCGCGACAATCGGGCTCCCCAGCGAACCATTATCTTTGCGCCCTCGATCCCGTCAGGAACAACAGGTTCGTGAGCTGCAGGAATTCACACAACACGCAATGCGCGAATCGGAAAAGGTGCGCGATGAGTTCTTCTGGAACCGGATCAGAAAATCAGCGTCGATGGAATCATTCCGCAAAACCTTCTGGGAAGATGTGATCGGTCGCTTCGCCGATCCGTCGATGCCCGCCAATGCTCGCGCGCGCAAAATCTACGACAAACCCAAGTGGACGGGCTACGAAGTGATGCTGGACGTTTACCCTGATGTTTTCGCATGGGGATATCTGTTGGTGCCGAAAGACATTGGGACAAATGAGAAACGTCCCGTTGTGGTGTGTCAGCACGGGCTGGAGGGCGTGCCTGAGGATACCATTTCAGACGATCCGAAAAGCAAAGGGTTTGGACCCTATCGGGCCTTTGCCTCTCGCCTGGCCGATCTTGGCTACGTCGTTTATGCGCCGCACAATCCGTATCGCGGGCAGGACAATTTTCGCGTGCTGCAGCGGAAAGCAAATCCGTTGGGCAAAACTCTGTTCTCAATCATCATCGCACAACATCAGCGCACGCTCGAATGGCTCGCCGACTTGCCATTCGTTAATCCCGCGCGTATCGGTTTCTACGGCCTTTCCTACGGCGGCAAAACAGCGATGCGCGTACCAGCGATCCTCACTAATTACTGTCTTTCGATTTGCTCGGCCGACTTCAACGAATGGATCCGCAAGAACACGACCACAGATTCGCCCTACAGCTACTTGTTCACTTTTGAATATGAGATGCCTGAGTTCGACCTCGGGAACACGTTCAACTACGCGGAAATGGCGGCGCTGATTTCACCGCGGCCGTTCATGGTTGAGCGCGGCCACCACGACGGTGTCGCACCGGACGAATGGGTGGCTTACGAATACGCCAAAGTGCGCAGACACTACGTCCGGTTGGGTCTCGGGGACAAAACCGAAATCGAATTCTTTGACGGCCCGCACACCATAAATGGCGTTGGAACCTTCAAGTTCCTCGAGCGCCATCTTCGGTGAGTGCGCACTTACTGATTGTAAATTCGGCTTGGATTTGTCCTAACAGGTTGTTTTTGAATCTCTAATTTATTATAAACTGGGTGATTCGCCGCAGTGCACGTCTTCTGTAGAGCGAATTAAGGCGCGAAAGTGCTTGTTCGGGCTTTCGCGCTATTTTTGTCTGCTCTACTGGCGTTCGTATTCGCCCTTTGCCGTTTTCTTGAGGACCGTGAAGCCGGCTTTTTTGGCATCACTCACCGAAAGCGGCTTCAGCTTTATCGGTGAGTTAAAGGTCGACAAGACCTTGCGCACCGGCTTTTTGCATGCGGGACAATTCGTCAGCGGCTTCGCGCGCACGGGCCGGCGCAGGACGAACTTCCCGCCACAGACCACGCAGCCGCCATCGCATAGTTCGTATTCGTAAAGCGGCATCTCAGGCAATGCAATTGGCGAAGCCGGCACGGATTGCCGCTTCGTCCAAATCTTTGCCGATGAAAACGAGCTGGTTCTGGCGTTTCTCACCGGGGTTCCAAAAACGGTCGGGCGCGGCATCGAACAGCATTTGGACCCCCTGGAACACCACGCGTTTGGGCTGGCCGCTGATGTGCAGAATGCCTTTGGCGCGATAAATGTGCGGCCCCATGGTTTGAATTATATCCGTCAGCCATGCTTCCAGCTTGCGTAACTCCAGCGGGCGATCATCAACAATGAAGAACGAACGCACATGTTCATCGTGATGGGCATGCGCATGTTCATGTTCGTGGTGGTCATCCGGCAAGCGCAATGCGTTCTGTAACGCGTGCGCTTTAATGTCCAGCAACTCGGGGACCGGGATCCGCGAGCGTTCGGTACGGCGAATTTTCGCCAGCGGATTCATCTTGCGGATGCGTCCTTCAATCCGCTCTAAATCAGCGGCGGTGACGAGGTCAGTTTTGTTCAGGAGAATCACGTCCGCAAAACCAATCTGTGCCTTTGCTTCCGGCGCCTCGCTCAATTCTTTCTCCAGATGTTTTGCGTCGGCGACGGTCACGATACTATCGAGTCGGAGGCGCTCAGCCAATTCGGTGGTCTTGAACGTGCCGACGACTGGCCCCGGATCTGCCAGCCCGGTGGTTTCGATCAACACGTAATCGAAACGTTTCTGTTTGTTCAGCAAGTCGCCCAGGCTTTTCACCAGGTCGCCGCGGACACGGCAGCAGATGCAACCGTTGTTGAGTTCGAGAATTTCTTCGTCGATGCCGACCACCAATTGGTGGTCAATGCTAATAGCGCCAAACTCATTGATGATGACGGCGCACTTGTACCCGTGATTTTGCGATAGTATGGAATTCAACAGTGTTGTCTTCCCGGCCCCTAAAAATCCGGTCAGAACAGTCACTGGAATTCTCGCCTTTTCCTGCACGCCACATTGTGCCAAAAAAATCGCCTCTCGCCAAATCTTTTGCGCGACCCGGGGTCCATATTCGATGTTCCTTCCTATCGCCAGAGCGCTCGCACAGTCGGCTCGTGACGCACAACGGAGTTTGGGTCAAAGGAATGTAAAGGCGGTTGTGGGGGTTTTTACACCTCTCCAGAGAGCAGCGGCGCCAGCTTGTGCCGATGGGAGCGGCTGCCGGGGAGACGTGTCCCGTCGTGCAGCAGGACCTCGTAATCGCCATGGGGTTTGGGATGCACTTCCTTGATTCGATCGGAGTTCACAAGATGGAACCGGCTGATCTGAATGAACTTCTGGTTCACGAGCTGGTCGGCCAGGGTCTTGATGGTGATGCGGAGCAGATAAGAGCGTTTACCTACATGCAGTTCCGCGTAATTTGCCGCCGTGCCAATCCAGTCGATCTCGCGCACCGCAATCACGGAAATGCGTCCGTGCGACTTAACCGGCAACCTTTCGAGTGTTTTGTGCCTCGTTCCTACACTCGCCATGACCGCCGACAAAAGCTGGTCGCTCCGCGCGGAAGAGTCTTTCTGCAACCCACTACGGGCGCGCCGGACGGCGGCCTGAAAGCGTTCCTTGTCGAATGGCTTCAAAAGATAATCGACCGCGTGCACTTCGAAGGCGCGGACAGCGAATTCATGGTGCGCCGTAACGAAAATCACCGCCGGAACCGGATGCCCCTTCAATGCTTCCAGGACAGCAAAGCCGTCCAACTCGGGCATCCTAACATCCAAAAACACCAGGTCCGGTGATCTGTCGCGGATGCACTTAAGCGCTTCCAGACCGTCGGCACACTCCGCTACAAGATCCAAATGCGGTTCCGAGCGAACCAGGTCCCGCAGCCGCGTCCGGGCGGGGGCCTCGTCATCGGCGATTAAGACTCGGAGCGTCATTCGGAGTGACATGCGCCATTTGGTTGCGCACAGGGGCCTTCTTATCGAGCGTCACAGGATGCAATTTGAGAACAGTGGGGTTCGGATCGCCCTCGCGGATTTCATAACTGTGATTTACCTGGAGCCCCTCAAGCTTTTGACGCGTGTCCGATCCCGGCCATCGGATGTCCACCGCCGTGATTGCCGTGGCATCGCCGATCCCGATTTCCTGGCGCAACGGATTCGACCCAAAGTTGCCGCCGCTACTGACCACGCGATGCAATTCCCGCGTGCCGGAAGGCGTCTGAAGCGTGACTTTGATTTGCGCGCCGATGGCGGGACGGTTCGCCTTCACGCCCACGAGTTTCAACTTGAGCCAGTGATTATTGGTAAAACCGGGGTTCATGAACAGCGCGTTTCGGGCAAGGTCGCCAGAATAGGCTCCGCCCAGAGCGCTATAAATGTCCTGGTCTCCATCGTCATCAAAGTCTGCGAATGAAACACCATGACCTTTCTGAATGTGACCGGTACCGGTGGCAGTGGTAACGTCTTGAAAGGCCTTGCCCTCGGCGTTTCGGAACATGCGATTCGGGATCAGTGTTCGGAAGTCCGGATCGCCCGTGCTGCAATAGAAATCCAGCCAGCCATCGTTGTCCAGGTCACCGTAGTTGTGACCCATGGTATGGCAGATGCGATCCATTTTCATCTCGCGCGTCACGTCCGTAAACGTGCCATTGCCATTGTTCCGATAAAGAATCGGTTTCTGGCCCTTATTCGGCAGTCCCAGGTAATCAGCGGCGATATCCCCGACATCATTTTCAAGGTAGTAACCAAACAGGATCAGGTCCTGCCAGCCGTCGTTGTTGTAATCAAAGAAGAAAGTGCCGAAGCTAAGGATGCGGTTGTTCACGCCGGCTTTGGCAGCCACATCGGTGAAGTGCCATTGGCCATGGGCATCGGGACCGTCATTATGCAGGAGGACCTTGCGCAACTGTCCACGTATAGAGAGATAAAGGTCCGGGCGGCCATCATTGTCGTAGTCAGCACACGCCACCCCCTTGATGAACGCCGCGATATTAATGCCGCAAGCCTGGGCGCATTCGGTAAAGGTTCCGTCACGGTTGTTGCGATAAAGCTCACACCGATCCGGGTCTTTCGGATCCGTGCTTTCATGCGCGATGAATACGTCGAGCCACCCGTCGCCATCAAAATCAAACCACCGCGAGGCTTGTGTCGGATGGGGACTGAGCAAACCCGCCTCCTCGGTGACATCGGTGAACGTGCCATCGCCATTATTGCGAAGTAGAGATTTCGGGATGCGCCCCGCTTTTTGCAGCCAGGCGCCGCGCATCATCCAGATATCGAGCAAGCCATCGTTATTGTAATCGGTCTGCTGAATGTTCAGGGCGCCGACTTCGCCAACGAGGCCCGCTTCACTGGTACGTTCCCGAAATGTTCCATCCCCGTTGTTATGGAAGTAACGCAGTTGACCTTTAAGGTCCCATGCAGATGCAACCAGGTCATACAACCCATCATTGTCGAAATCATCCACGATCACACTGCCCGCAAGGTCGTTCAAATCGATCCCCAGACCATCGCTGACGTCGAAGAAACGGGGCATGTCATATTCCGAAGCGAATCGCGCGGGCGGGATAAGGTATCGCGGGTTTACTTTATCCGGGTATTCGCCGAGCGTCATGTGCGCAAGGTTCAACAACCAGCGGGTGCCGAGATCGTCCGGATATTCCGCGAGGTGAGCGTTGAACATGGCAATCGCTCCACGTGACCCGCGAGGCAGCAAATGAAAGGCCTTGGGTTTCAGTGGGAATACACACGAATCCGCATTGTGTGTCGCAAGACAGTTCTCTTGTTCGCCGAGGCGAAGAAACGCCATGCCCTTCCGCAGACGGAGTTCGATCCGGGTACGTTCGTCGAGCCGGCCGCCATATTCAGTCAACATTCGTTCCATTGCGGAGAAGGTGTTGAGCGCCGCATCGGGGCGGGCCGCGTTGACTTGTTGAATGGCCAACTCGAACTGAATGCGAAAGTTTTGATCGACTTCTGTCGCGTTGGTGAGATAAGTCTGCAGTCTTTCCGCCAGCCGATCGCTTAAATACAGCGCTGATTGCGGATGCATCTTCCGGTTGATCTCGGCCAGCCGTTCAGCCATGCGGCGGGTGCCCGGCGCAGGATTCCCGGGCGCAAAATGCGGCGTTGAGGCCTGCACGGTCTCACAAATCGGGTCCAGCGAAATCAGGCCGTCCTTCAAACCGCTGAATCCTTCCATCGCGACCGCATGCGCTTCTGCGTCGCTCGCCATGGCTTCGCGGGTCGCCGGTTTGATTACACCTTCCTCGGGTTTGAATTCTTTGTTCGGATCGTTCCCCATCATGTATTGGTCCTGCGCATGTTGACGCTCTTCAGCAGCGGCCTGCCGGACGGGAGGCGATGCCCCACTGACGCTGGAAGGTTTGGGAGACGGTGGCTTCTCCCCGACGAGCCCCCAAACGAGTGCTCCCCCAAGAACGAATGCACTGACGAGGACAAAGGCGCGGTACGAGCGCTTTTTGCTCTTAAGATTATTTTTCTGCCGGTTTGAATCGGCCGCTTTCGAGCGATGCGAATGTGGCCTTTTTCTCTGTGCCATAAAAGCTGGAATGTATGCAAAAATGCGCGAGCCGCGAGGTACTAAAGAGACGAACTGGACTGTTTTACGCGCGAAGCGCTTTGAGGCTTGTTATCAATGACACTGTCGCTCGGTTGTAACTTAAATACATTTTATAGTTTTAGGCAGCAAGTCGTCCTAACTTCAGTCCAACTCGCAATCTTTTTCAAGCGGCGCGTCCCTGCAACGCTGGCAGCCACTTGCATTTTTACGAACATACGGGATGTTCGCGGCCGCGTCGCATACAATGAAACGAAATTCGGGAATGTTCGTGCTGATTTGGCAAGCATCGAGCGTAATTGCATCGATTGTCATCATCTGTCTCCTGACCGGGTGTAAGAAACACGCTGCCGTTGTCGCACCGCCGAGCACGAACAGTCCGATTACCGCAGCAGCTTCCGATAACAACGCCGCCTCACCTTACGTGAAGTCCAATGCGATCCGGGCCTTCAACACCCGCGGCATAATCCGAAGCATTGCACCGGACCTAAAGACAATGGTCGTCCGCCACGAGGACATTCCCGGGTTTATGCCGAAGATGACGATGGAGTTCGATGTGCGCGATACGAATGAAGTGCGCGGATTCGCTCCCGGGGACACCATCAGTTTTATGGTCAAAGCGAGCGAAGATGATAGCTGGATCGAAGGGATCAAGCATGCGAGCAGCAATGACGTTGTTAGCGCCGCGCCGCTGGATCCTTCTTCAGCCGCCCTGCTGCATGTGGCCGATCTTAAAACAGGTGACCTGATGCCTGATGCCGAATTGCTCGATGAGCATGCTCGAAATATCAAGTTGTCCTCGTTTGCAGGCAAAGTGGTAGCCTTTACGTTTATATTCACGCGCTGTCCTTTGCCGGAGTATTGCCCCCGCATGAACCAGCATTTCAACCGTACTCGAAATCTCCTGCTGCAACAGGCCGGCGGTCCCACGAATTGGCAGTTTCTGTCGATCTCCTTCGATGCTGAGTTCGACAAGCCTGGGGTGTTGAATCGTTATGCCTACAGCTACCGGGGACAGAACCCGGATCGCTGGCTCTTTGCTGCAGCCCCGACGAATGTCATGGCAGCCATGGCGCAGCAACTGGACTTCCGGTTTGCGAATGAGGGCGGCAGCTTTATCCATAACCTCAGGACGGTTGTCCTCGATCCGCAACGACGGATTTATCGCCAATTCGAGGGCAACAAATGGAAGCCCGAGGATCTCGCGCGAGCTATGTCGGAAGCGGCAAGCCCTGGTAAGGATCCAAGGGACGCGGCGGCTAAAACGTCGTCCTGAGATTATCTCGCATTTCAGGCGGGCCCCTTGTCCCCGAAAGCGCGCCGTTTATCCCTGGGAACGCACAATTCATCCCTGCCTTATTTGCATTTTGCGGTTTTTCACAGAGGATTGCGTCCGTTACCCAGAAGCTTATGAATGACCAACGATGTGCCCTGAAGGTGTGTTTCGCCACCGTGTTGTGGAAGCAAGTTCTCATTGCCTGTGCGTTAGTGATGGCGGGGATCCAAAGCTACGCCGCGACGATCAATTGGTACAATCCTAATGCCAACTATACGATTGCGCGGAATTGGAGTGAGCGCATCCTGGAAAGCATCCGGATGGACACTCCGCATCCGCCAGCGCAGGCCAGAAATCTCTTCAGTTACTCGGTGTGCATGTACGATGCCTGGGCGGCATACGACCCGACTGCCGTTGGTTTTATTTATCATGGCAAGCATACGGCGCCGGATGTGGCCGCCGCGCGGCGTGAAGCGATCAGTTACGCCATGTATCGAATGATGGTGGAGAGGCTCGCCTATTCACGAACAGCGACGAATCAGGCGGAAAGGAATCCTGTGTTCCTGTCCCTTTTGGGCTACGACCCCAACAATGGTTCGCGCGATACCTCGACGCCCGGTGGTGTTGGCAATCGCATCTATGACGCTGTCTCTGCGTATTTCAGCAACGATGGATCCAGGCAGACCAATGGGACACCGTTTCCCACAGCGAACCCGCCGGTTGCTTATCCAGATTATCCTGTCGGTCATCCGCGTCGATACCAGTTTGTAAACGGGATGATGAATCCGTTCGCACATGGCACCACTGACGGCACTAATAACACGCTTATAGATGTCAACGTCTGGCAACGGCTTATCGTCGCGAACGCCATCGACCAAAACGGTTTTCCGGTCGCGCCGCTGCAGGGTTATGCCGGGGCGCCATGGCTCTGGGTGCGAGCGTTCGCGCTTAGCCGTATTGATGATAACAAGGCCTGGATCGATCCCGGTCCCCCGCCATATCTTGGGACGGCGAGCGATGCATATTTCAAGTCAAATCTCGTTGAGGTCATACGGTATAGCAGCCAGTTAACGACGGCCGATGGCGTGATGATTGATATTTCGCCCAATACGGTTGGCAACAACTCTCTGGGCGCTAATGATGGTCATGGGTACACCTTGAATCCGGTCACCGGTCAACCCTATGCGTCCAATGTCGTCCTTCGGGGCGATTTCACCCGCGCCCTCACTGAATTCTGGGCCGACGGTCCTTCATCGGAAACGCCGCCCGGTCACTGGAATGCGGTAGCGAATCACGTGTCCGATGATATGGCAGCGGCCGGAACGCCGTTCCGAATTGGCGGCACCGGATCGCCGGTCGATCGGCTGCAATGGGAGGTCAAACTCTATTTCACCATAAACGGCGCTCTGCATGATGCGGCGTGCGCATGTTGGAGCGTGAAGCGTCAGTACCAGGGCTGGCGGCCCATCAGCGCCATCCGTTACTGCGGTGGCGCTGGACAATCGAGCGATCCTGGTCTGCCTTCGTATCACACCAACGGCCTGCCGCTAGTTCCCGGCCTGATCGAGTTGGTGACGGAGGAGTCTGTAACGACGCACCATTACAACCTCACCCCCGGAAAGATTGCGATCCATTGCTGGCCCGGGCAGCCCGAATTTCCCGATACCGACGTGAGCGGTGTGAAATGGATCCATGCGGAGGATTTTATGCCTTACCAGAAAAAGACCTTCGTCACTCCCGCTTTCCCTGGATACATTTCCGGTCACAGTACTTTCAGCCGTTCGGCAGCCGAAATTATGACTCTTTTCACCGGTTCGAAATGGTTTCCCGGTGGCTTGGGCAGCTACACGATCACCACCCTGGTCAATGAATACGGCCCGACGCAGCCCGTGACGCTCCAATGGGCGTCCTATTACGACGCCGGTGACCAGGTTGGTCTTTCACGCATCTGGGGCGGGATTCACCCGCCGGCGGACGACTTCCCCGGGCGCCGTGTGGGCTCCCAGGTGGGCCAGACGGTATGGGCATTGGCGCAAAAATTCTTCGACGGTTCGGTCGCGAACCCCGAGATCAGGCTGAGCACCCGCAAGCTCGATGCAAACAGGGCCGAGGTTCGTTTCAATGCGGTGCGAGGTCAGTTTTACAAAGTGCTGACCGCCTCCGAGGTGCAAGGCCCTTACACCGATGGCGGCAACCCAGGCCAGTTGGCACTTGAAGCTTCAACGGCGACTACAAACACAGTCAGCGGT
This sequence comes from Verrucomicrobiia bacterium, assembly GCA_035275085.1. Lineage (GTDB taxonomy): Bacteria > Verrucomicrobiota > Verrucomicrobiia > Limisphaerales > DATENK01 > DATENK01. The sequence continues at coordinate 18,437 of DATENK010000571.1, forward strand.
GCGCGAAAATTTTTCCGCGTGTCCGGTTCGCTTTCGCCGTAGGCTGTCGGCGGCCGCAAACTATGAGCGTGAGCCGCTCGAAAATACGCGCCTTCACCCTGATCGAGTTGCTGGTGGTGATCGCGGTGATCGCGATTCTCGCGGCGCTCCTGCTGCCGGCGCTGGCACGCGCAAAGGTGCAGGCGAGGCGGACGGTGTGTCTAAACAATCTTAAACAGATCGGCGCGGGTTTCAGGGGCTGGGCCAACGACCACAACGGCAAATTCCCCTGGAAAGTGGAGAAAGCGGATGGCGGCGGAAAACCGGACGGCCTCACGCCTTCGACCGCCAACGTCCAGTTTTCCATTGTGGCCAAGGAGTTGGCGATGACGAAGATTTTGGTTTGTCCCGCGGATGCGCCACGCAGTCCCGCCTTTGATTTCGCAACGCTTGCGTTGGTCAACCTGAGTTATTGCCTCGGCAACGAAGCGGACGAACAAAGACCCAGCAATATGCTAGCCACCGATCGAAATCTGGTTGGATTCGATTTCACCGGGCTGCCAGAGAACATTAATTGCTTCATTCTGTCGGGAGGCGCCGTTAACGCCAGATGGCGCAGAGACATCTGTCATGGCGCCAACATCGGGCTGGTAGCTCTAAGTGACGGCTCCGCCCAACGTTACAACAACGCTGCGCTCATTCCATCAATCCTTTCGTCGCAAACCGACGACGGGACATTACAGTTTTTCTTCCCCTAAGAAGTTTTATGTGCGGGGCCAGTGGCCAGCGGACGCGCCGACGCGCGCCGGTTCCGTGACATGAGTTTAAGTTCGCTGATCATCGGGAGGTGATCGGAAGCGGTGCGGGTGAGGCTATTTTGCGGCACGCGGATATCGTCAACGTCGAAATGGTCAGACACAAAAATGTGATCGATGCGGCTGAAGGGCAGGAAGGCAAAAAAGGTTTTTAGCGGCTTGTGTTCTTTTACGAGGGTTTGCACATCGTGCACGCGCTCGGCAACCCGGCGGTACGGACGGCTGCCGGGCATCATGTTAAAATCCCCGCAGATGATCAAAGGTTCATCGAGCGGCGCTTTACCCAACCACTCAGGCCCGAGCAACTCTGCGGTATGCGCGCCACGTTCCGTATCGGTCAATCCGAAATGCGTGCTCAGAAAATAGAGCTGCTGACCGTCAAGGTGGATGCGGGCGAGCAACGCGCCGCGAGGCTCCCGGCCTTTGTGAGCTGAGAAAAGCGCTGACTTCATTACTTCCACCGGGAAGCGGCTCATCAACGCGTGCCCATAAAATTCCTGGCCGCATTCGACCGTGCAACAGAAGTTCGCGTCCATTTCCAATTCCTCAGCGATAAGCCGCGCCTGGTCTTCACCGCGGCTGCGGGCGCGGCCGGACTCGACTTCCTGCAAGGCGACAATGTCAGGATCGAAACTACGGATGACACGCGCGATGCGCGCGGGCGATACCACGCCATCCATCCCGATACAACTGTGAACGTTGTAAGTCATCACGCGCAGACGCCGCGGACCTTCGGGCACAGGCGCACGCTTGTCCGTCGGGAGACGTTTGCGGCCCAGGGCGTGAAGCGCGGCGGCGCGCAACGTGGATGGACGGAGGAACTCGCGCGCTTCGGCCGGCACGCGCGTGTTTGCTGGAAGCAATACGAATCCTTGCGTCTCTTCGAGTCCCGGTCCGGCGTGCGAGCCGCGTTCCACCGGAAACGTGAGCGGCTGCGTATCTGGATTCCAGCCGAGCAGCATCAAGTCCCCGGAATTGGGATTTTCGCACCAGGTCACAATGTCCTGCGCCATCTCGCGCCGAATTCCCTCCGGATGCGGCAGAAACGATTCGGCCTGATCCGGGAACGGCGTTTCGCCCTTCGGATGGACCCAAAGCGCTTTGCCGGGGCCCTTGGAAAAGACCACTCCGGGGATTTTGCCATCGCGCACTAACCAGCGCGCCAACGCGAGCTTTTGGTCCGGCGTCAGTGGCTTGACAAAGTAAACGTGTCCGACCGGCCCACGCGCTGCGATCGTGAAAGCGCGTTCTTCGGCCGGACTGGCTTCGGTTGGGCGTTCGTGCTTTTGCTCGTGGTCGTGAGCTTTCGCAACGCTGATCCACGGCGTGCGCGCCGCGTAGGCGGGCAGTTCGCGAAAGCCTTTGACGCCTTCATCCCCGAGCTTGCGCAGTCCTTCAAGCACAACATCGCCGAGGCTTTTATTGTATTCCTCGACGTAACTGTGGACGGTTTCCTGACCGTGATCGGAAAAAATCCAGACCTGATAATCGCGCCCGCCCGAACTCATCGCTTCGCGATAGAGCTTGCGAATGGCGCTATCGACCCAACGAAGCCCACGGTGCGGAAAGGGCGTGGCGGGCCCGCGGTGATGCGATCGCTCGTCATACATCAGAAAATTCGTGTGGATGATCGGCAGCCCGCGCGCGAGATCAATGCCCGCGCCGATGGTGACCACTTCGCGCAAGCCGGTGCCGATGAAGACGCGAGAAATGATGAAGCGGATTTCTTTCAACACGTGCT
>DATENK010000572.1:0-6489 GCA_035275085.1 Verrucomicrobiia bacterium
TATCGGTATAGCAATGCCATGAAAAAAAATCCAAGGGGATGGAAGCGAGATGACAGCGGGCGAGAAAATTGGTCACGAAGGCCGAAGGCTGAAAAACGCCAGCGCGATAGGACCCTGAGTATCCCAGGCCAAGACCGCCGACTTTGAGATCCGGAAACTCGGCTTTAATGCGCGCGGCGGCGGCGGCATAGAGCTGGAGATAATCGTCGTCGGTGCCGGTCCACATGGCCGGGCGATTCTCCGGCTCGTTCCAAATCTCCCAATAATTGATGCCGTAGCGGAAACCTTTTGCCCACCCGTGATTGTAATGTTTGATGATGCCTACGCACGCGTTGGCCCAGTGTCCCGGATCATCAGGTGGATCGACGAAGCGTTTGGCTTCCGTGTGCTCGATACTTTCCCCGAGTCGATAAACAACATGCATGCCAGCGGCAAAGACACTGCGCAAGTATTCGTCCGTCAGGGCGAAGTCATACGATTTTGGATCGGCAGGATCCGCTTTGGTGTCGCGAAAGATAGCATGGATATCGACCAGATCACGAGCGGGCCATTGGCAATCGTGCAAGCGCGCGAACGGGATGTTGAGCGGCCTGAGTTGTTCGACAAGACTGAGCGTGCCCCCGGCAGCGAAGCCGCCCTTGTTTATAGAATGGAGAGGGCGAAAAGAGCCATTGGTCCTGCTGAAGTCGATTTCGATGAGATGTTCCTGCCCCGGAACCAGGATGGAAGAGCACACCAGAAACAGGAACGTTTGGCATTGGTTTAAAAGGCGCAACTGATCATGATTAGCAACGAAACGAAGTCTTGTCGACCGCGATGGATGAAGAACCCTGAGCTGTTAACGAGAAAGTGCCTCAGGGCGAGAGACGTTCGATGATCCATTGTTCCGCTTCGCGGCGGTAACGGAGTCGATCGTGCAAACGATTTGGCCGCCCTTGCCAGAATTCAATCTCCTCTGGCGCGAGGACATACCCGCCCCACTCGTCCGGCATCGGAACAGTGTCGCCCGGGTGTTGCCGCTCCAACTCCGCAAGCCGCTGCTCCAATGCGTTTCGTCCGGAGACAACTTCGCTTTGCCGAGACACATTCGCGCCCAGGCGCGAGCCACGCGGACGCAATTTGAAGTACTGCTCAGATTCCGCGCGCGGAACTTTGATGACAGCGCCCGTGACACATACCTGTCGTTCCAGCGCATGCCACGGAAATGTGAGCGATGCTTGGGGGTTGGACGCCAGTTCGCGTCCCTTGCGGCTGGCGTAATTGGTGAAGAACACGAAGCCGCGGGCATCAACTTGTTTCAGCAGCACTATCCGCGAGGAGGGCCGGCCTTTGCTGTCGGCGGTGGCCAGCACCATCGCGTTCGGTTCGACAATTCCTGAACTGAGCGCTTCCTCGAACCAGCGCTGAAATTGCACGATGGGATCCGGTCCGAGGTCCTGCTCCTTCAAGCCGGCGAGCGTATATTCACGGCGAAGTTGCGCGAGGCGAAGTTCAGGTGTCGTCGCGCCCATGGCGTCATTACCCCGACGCGATCATGCCGGTCTGCCGCGCGTAATTGAACAGGCCACCGGCGTCGACAACCGGCCGCACATCTCCCAGCGGCTTGAACGAATACGTCTTGCCGGTCGCCTTCACGGTCACGCTGGATTTGTCCAAATCCACTGTGACTTCGTCGCCGGTTTTCAAGATGTCGCACAAGCGGTCAGCGCACTCACAGGGATATAACTCGCCGGTAGCAACGCAGTTGCGGAAAAAAATGCGCGCAAAACCCTGCGCAAGCACCACCTTGCAACCAGCGGCGCCCATCGCGATCGGCGCATGCTCGCGTGAGCTGCCGCAGCCAAAATTCCGTCCCGCGACCACGATCGGATAATCCGTCCGCGTTTGGCCCGACTTCACAAATCGCGTGGCATAGAGGGAGTCGGGCAGGCCACAAAGCGCGAAGCTGCCGAGCTTCTCGTATTCGTCGGGAATGGTCGGGATCAAATTCAGATACTGCGCCGGAATGATCTGGTCGGTGTCGATGTTATCGCGCACCACATACACCGGACCGCTGAACACTGATTGCATACTCGATGCAATGTGCGGCCACGCACGTGTCTTTTCAAGCAATTCGGAGCTTGGAACCAGGAGCTTTCCGGCTTTAGCTTTTGGCCCATGGTCACCGACGCACCGGCCGCTCAATCCCATGTGAAGATTGCGCCGGTCGATTTTGTCGGAGTTCTCAAGCAACTCGGCCCCGGTCTGATCATTAGCGCCGTAATCGTCGGTTCCGGCGAATTGATCGTAACGCCCAAGCTCGGGGCAGCGGAAGGTTTTCATCTTCTTTGGTTCATTATCCTCGGTTGTTTCATCAAAGTGTTCGTGCAGATCGAACTCGGGCGGTTTGCGGTCTCGAAAGGGCTCACAACGCTGGAAGCGATGAATCTCATGCCAGGTCCGCGCTTCGTCGTGTCGTGGCTCCTATGGTTGTGGGTATTTATGTATCTCGCGTTAATCTTTCAAGTCGCGGGAATGATCGGCGGTCTCGCCAGCGTGTTTCTATTAGCGGGTGCGCCGCTGTCGCACGACACGCTTGCGATTCTCACAGGAGCATCGTGTGCAATTCTGTTGGTGGTCGGCCGCTACAAATTGGTCGAAGTGATTTCCACTGCTTTGGTCGTAATTTTCACGATCACCACCCTGATCGCGGTCTGTGCTGTGCAAACCACACCGTACGCGATCACTGGAGCGCAAATCGCCGAAGGACTGAAGTTCCACGTGCCGAGTTCGTTCACGACTGCCTTCGCGGCGTTCGGGATCATTGGCGTCGGTGCGTCCGAACTGATCTATTACCCGTATTGGTGCCTGGAAAAAGGTTACGCGCGCAGTGTCGGCCCTTTGGACCACACGGCGTCGTGGGTGGAACGCGCCAAGGGCTGGTTGCGCGTCATGAAAATCGATGCGTGGGTTTGCTTCGCGATCTATACCACCGCCACGCTCGCGTTCTATCTGCTGGGCGCCGCCGTGTTGCACGCGAAAGATTTGATCGTTGCCGATGAAAAAATGATCCCGACGCTCTCGTATATGTATCGCGAAACCTTCGGCGAATGGAGCTATTGGCTGTTTCTACTTGGGGCTTTCGCGGTGTTGTATTCCACCGTATTCGGCGCCACGGCTTCAAATGCGCGCCTCTTCGCCGATGCGCTGTCGCTTTTTGGCATCGCCAAATATCAAATCCCCGCCGATCGGCAGCGCATGGTCCAAATCGGGTGCGTCCTGCTGCCAATTGCGTTTACCACCGTGTTCCTGTTGATTCGGCAACCGGTCTCGCTCGTGTTCGTGGGCGCGCTGGCACAAGGACTGATGCTGCCATTCCTTGCATACGCCGCGCTGTATTTCCGCGCGCAACATACGCATCCGGAACTCGCAAAGGGCAAGGTTTGGACTTTCTTTCTTTGGTTCGCCGCCGGCGCGATGACCGCTGTCGGACTGTATCAAGTTATTACGACCCTTCTGAAAACTGTCCATGTTTAGTCTCGCCAATAAAGTCGCCCTTGTCACGGGCGCTGGTTCCGGCATCGGCGCCGCCATTGCGGAAACGTTTGCTCGCGCCGGCGCGCGCGTGTGCGTCACTGATCGGGACGAAAAGGCCGGCCGCACGGTTGCCGATCGCATTGGCAAAGCGGAGTTTCTGGCGCTCGACGTGGCGCAGGAAGACCAATGCGAACGCGTCGCGCACCAAGTCGGCCGCCTCGACATTCTCGTCAACAACGCCGGCATCGGCCACGTTGGGACCATCCTCCAAACCACCGCCGCCGATCTAGATCGGCTGCATGCGGTCAACGTCCGCGGCGTGTTCAACGCGAGTAAGGCGTTCCTTCCCCAGATGTTGCAGCGTAAAGCGGGCGCGATCGTTAATATCGCTTCTATCGGCGGGATCGTCGGTGTGCGGGACCGCGTAGCCTATTGCGCCACTAAATTTGCCGTCGTTGGACTTACGAAGAGCATGGCACTGGACCACGCCTTGGACGGCATTCGCATCAATTGCATATGCCCCGGACGTGTGGAGACGCCATTCGTCTCTGCGCGTCTAAAAGAATACCCCGATCCCGAGAAAGCTTACCGTGAGATGTCGTCGACTCAGGCGCTTGGACGCATGGGTAAGCCCGAAGAAATCGCGGCGGCCGCTTTGTATATGGCCAGCGACGAAGCGGCGTTCATCACCGGGACTGCCCTGCTCATCGACGGCGGCTGGAGCGCCGGAAAATGATTTAACACGCGCAAAAAACTTTGCTGCGAAAAGCTTTTATGTCTTAATCGCCTCGCATGACGCGCGTCGACAAGCAGGAAGCTCCTCTTACACTTGCATCCTTCGCCGAACCGATCGCCTGGTTCTGCCTGCGTTCGCAGCCGCGCCATGAACACATCGCCGCGCGCCAACTTGCGATGATGTCGGACGTCGAACCTTTCAACCCGCGTATCCGTTTCGCGCGGCCGACGCGCCATGGCCCAGTGTGGATCACTGAATCGCTGTTTCCGAACTATCTCTTCGCGCGCTTCGACTGGCGCGAAGCCTTAAACAAAGTCCATTATGCTCCCGGCGTGAGCGGTATTGTCCACTTCGGGGCGCGATGGCCCATCGTTCCGGCCACGTTCATCGATGATATCCGCAAACTCGTCGGCGAAGCGGGTGTGCACGAAATCTCAAAAGACTTGGCCACTGGGGACAAAGTTCGGATCGCGGGCGGTTCCCTGCACGGCCTCGAAGCCGTTGTCACCCAGGTCATGCCCGGCCAACAACGCGTCGCCGTCCTCCTCGACTTCCTCGGGCGCCAAACCACAGTCGAAGTTGGCGCTGACTCGATTGTGAAACACGTGCCGGGACGCTGATTGATTTCTTCGCCGTTTCGGCTAAGATGAAGCTCTTCGTGCGTCGGTAGCTCAATTGGATAGAGCTTCTGACTTCGGATCAGAAGGTTACAGGTTCAAGTCCTGTCCGACGCGCCACTCCAAAATACGCTCAAAGAGAGTTATTTTCGACAAAACCCCGGCAAAACTTGAACGATTCGGGATGTTTTGGTCAGAGCGCCTTTCGAAAAGGTGTTGACATGGCATCTCATGGTGTGGCGTAGTGTGACCAACAAAAGTCACGCAAAAGTCACGCAAGTTTTAGTCAGAAGGAAGTCAGATGGATACAACGAGTGATCAGGCAGGCGGCGTAAGCCACGCAAAACACGATGAAATGATGACCGGCGAACCGCCGGTTCAGCAGGCCAAAGATGGTTTGGACTCTGCGACTTGGACCTACCGTTTTAAGCACGCAGGTAGGAAGTATAAACTCTTCAAACGCACCAAGAGCAGAGACGGCGCCTGGAATATTGATGTGGTTGTGCATGGGCGGCGGATTCCGCGGAGCCTTGAAACAAATAACGCGGCTGCGGCAGTGCAGCGGGCCATTCAGCAATACATTGAGCCGGCGAAGTCCGGGCGCTGGCAAACTGTCGAAAAGAACAAGGCTCGAACCATTTTCGCGCACATTGGCGACGTTCTGAGATTGTACCACCAAATCAGCCAAGGCGAAATGAAACTCAAAACGGTTCGCATCAATGAGGGCACGCTACGGCTCGTCGTCCGCCGCGGATTGGGTGATGACACGATGATGGACGCGAAGGTGGACGAGCACTCCACGGCGGTATTGACAGGCAAGCTGGTCGGCGATTTCGAAGAATGGATGAGCAAGGACGCGATCGCCACCGGACGTAACCCCGAATCAAATAAACGGAGCGTGCGCGCATATTTGCGACAAGCTCGTTCGATCTTCAAAGGCCTGAACTTGGAACGCTTCAAGGAGCGCGGAATTCATCTTCCCGACTTGACGGAATTCTTGAAAAGGCGCACGGCTCGTCCGGCTCGTTTGGTGCGCAGTCCGGCAGCGGACGATTTATTGCGGCGGACGTTTGAAGCGAGCAAGAAGTTGCGCCAAGAAGATCCCCGAGCCTATATCGCCTGGCTGCTTGGGTTGAGCACGTTGCGTCGGGGCGAAGTGCGCGCAATGAAGTGGAATTGGTTGACAACGGTTGACGGCGTCCCGGTCGTGGCGATTCCGCCCGACATGGACAAGAGCAAGACAGGGCGACTGGTGCCGCTCGATCCAAACGTGATGAAGGAATTGATTGCATATCGGAAACGTGGCGAGGCTGAGGATGGTTATGTGCTGTCGAGTCCCGGATTTCGCGGTGGCGACTTTCGGGCAGAGGGCGTTTTCTCCACGGTGGATGCCTGGATGAGGCAATTGGGTTGGAAAACGAATCACACGTTGCACGAGATGCGCGCTTATGGTCTCGCAAAGCTGCGTGACGAATATGGCATCGATACGGCGCAGGCGGTCGCAGGCCATGAGGATGCGGAGACGACGAAAAACCATTACGTCGGCGCGAAGTCCGTGAAAGGGGTGCGAGTGGCGCTTCCTTTATGGAAACCTGAGGGGAAACCTCTCGAAGCGATTTT
>DATENK010000573.1:0-2934 GCA_035275085.1 Verrucomicrobiia bacterium
GGGCAGGCCCGCTTCGTGACCTTTAGTTATGAGACTAGCTGAACTGAAAAAGTACTCCTGTGAACCGTCTCTTGGTTGGGAAGGGGGCCTGCCCCCGCTCTTGTTAACTTAATGAAAACCGAACCGTTCTATCCTGGTCCATCGCGCAGCCATCTCGCTGCGTTCCCGCCTAAGGAACGCTGGGACGATTGGACCGAGCTCGACTCTCAAGCCTGGCCCCGGCGCAAAGAACGTCACTACTCATTAGTACCAACCACTTGTTTCAACTGCGAGTCCGCGTGCGGCCTGCTCGCGTACATCGACAAAGTCACCGGCGAAGTTCAAAAATTCGAAGGCAACCCAGAGCATCCCGGATCCCGCGGCCGCAACTGCGCCAAAGGTCCGGCGACACTAAATCAAATTCACGATCCGGATCGAATCCTTTATCCATTGAAGCGTGCTGGTAAACGCGGCGAAGGAAAATGGGAGCGCGCCACCTGGGATGAAGCGCTGGATGACATTGCGACGCGAATTCGCAAAGCCATCGTTGAAAACCGCCGCAACGAAATCATGTATCACGTCGGGCGGCCCGGCGAGGATGGATTCACCGAACGCATACTCGCGGCGTGGGGCGTCGACGGTCACAACTCGCATACCAACATTTGTTCGTCGGGCAGTCGTGAAGGTTATCAACTTTGGATGGGACTCGATCGCCCTAGTCCCGATCATGCAAATGCGAAAGTGATCCTGCTGATCAGCGCGCACCTCGAATCCGGTCATTATTTCAATCCGCACGCGCAACGGGTCATCGACGGCAAAGCTAACGGCGCGAAGCTAATCGTGCTCGACACGCGCCTGTCGCACACGGCCACGCACGCCGATTACTGGGTTGCGCCTTACCCCGGCTCGGAAGCGGCGATGTTACTGGCCATCGCGAATTATCTGATTCAAAACAATCTCTATGACCGCGATTTTGTGCGCAGGTGGTGGAACTGGGAAGAATACTTACAGAGGTCAGAGGTCACAGGTCAGAGGTCAGCGCCGATTACCTCTCAGGTTGGGAAGGGTGCCTTGTCCCCGCTCTCGTTCGAAGAATTCGAAGCCCAACTGAAGCAGCTCTACTCGCAATACACCTTCGAATTCGCCGCCGAGGAATCGGGCGTCGATGCACAAACCATTGAAGAGATCGCGAAACTAGTTGCGACGGCGGGCACTCGCTTCTCCAGTCACAACTGGCGCAGCGTCTCGTCCGGTGTCAGCGGCGGCTGGTCCGTCGCGCGCGCGCTGTTCATGTTGAACGCATTGCTTGGCGCCGTGGCGACGGAAGGCGGCGTATTCCCGAATGCGTGGAACAAGTTTGTGCCCAAACCTATTCATACGCCGCCGCATCCACAGATATGGAACGAGACGCAGTGGCCGCGCGAGTACCCTCTCTCGATGCACGAGATGTCGTTCCTGCTACCGCACTTTTTAAAAGAAGGCCGCGCCAGACTCGATGTGTATTTCACGCGCGTATATAACCCGGTATGGACCAACCCTGACGGCTTTTCCTGGATTGAGATGCTGAGCGATCCGAACCTCATCGGCTGCTACGTCGCGCTGACGCCGACATGGAACGAGACGTCTTACTTCGCTGATTACATTTTGCCGATGGGCCATGGTTCCGAGCGCCACGACATTCATTCTTATGAAACGCACGACGCGCAGTGGCTTGGATTTCGCCAACCCGTGTTGCGCGTCGCGCGGCATCAGAATGGCGAAATCAATGTCGACACGCGCGAAGCTAATCCCGGCGAGGTTTGGGAAGAAAATGAGTTTTGGATGGAGCTGACCTGGCGCATCGACCCGGACGGCTCGCTCGGTATTCGGCAATACGTCGAATCGAAAAAGCACCCTGGCACACGTTTGAGTGTGGACGAATATTACGAGTGGATCTTTGAGAACTCCCTGCCGGGATTGCCTGAAAAAGCGGCCGCGGAAAACCTGGCGCCGCTCGAGTTCATGCGCCGGTACGGGGCATTTGAAATTAAGAGTAAGGTCGGAGCTCTCTATGAAGAACCAGTTGGAAATGAGGACCTCGACGACATCAGCATTGATGAATTTGGCCGTGTATTTACTCGCGCAGCGAAACCTGTTTCGTCAAATGTCGTACCGGTCCCTTCTCCGGACGGCGATGCAGAAGGCCGCCGTTTAGCCGGCGTACAAATCGATGCTGAAATCAAACGCGGCTTTCCTACACCGAGTGGAAAGCTGGAATTTTATTCGCGCACGCTGGCCGAGTGGGGTTGGCCCGAGTGGTCCATTCCCACCTACATTAAGAGCCACGTCCATCCCGACAGTCTCGCCGACGACCAAACGATCCTGATCTCTACATTCAGGCTGCCGGTGCAAATACACACGCGCAGCGCAAATTCAAAATGGCTTGACGAAATCGCTCACACCAACCCGCTTTGGCTACATACCAGTCATGCAAAAAAACTGGGATTGCAAACCGGCGATCTGGTGCGAGTGGAAACGGACATTGGACATTTCGTTGCTCGTGCGTGGGTGACGGAAGGAATACGGCCCGGAATCGTCGCGTGCAGTCATCACATGGGCCGATGGAAAACAAATGGCGAAAATGGAAGCGCGAGCGTAAAGTCCGCTGCTATGGGCCAGCGCCAACTAATGGCCACAGTCAAGCTGCACCACCAGGGCACACTCTGGAAACTAACTCGTGAAGTCGGAGCGCAGCCCTATGAATCGGACGACCCGGACACGCTGCGAATCTGGTGGCAAGATGTTGGCGTACACCAAAACATGACTTTCCCCGTTCATCCTGATCCGATTTCGGGAATGCACTGCTGGCACCAGGCGGTGCGCGTTCGTAAAGCCGAACCCAACGACAACGCCGGCGATGTAGTAGTAGATACTGCTAAGTCGCGCGAAGTTTATCGCGAGTGGTTAGCGATGACG
>DATENK010000574.1:0-4529 GCA_035275085.1 Verrucomicrobiia bacterium
CTTGCTTTTTGTTGCTTTTGGCACCGTATTCTCGGCAACAGCTCAACCTTTTTATCCCGCAACCATCTGGCATGGCGGTGCGCCTAATGTATCAGGCAGTGGCAATTCGTTCATGCCCCTGCTCTCCGGGGATCGGAGATATGTTGTGTTCCTAAGCACCGCTAGCAACCTCGATACGAACGAGGATCTTGCGCCTTACCTGGATGTTTATCGCCACGATCTCGTCACTGGACAAAACCTTTTAATCTCGCGCGGATCAATTCCGATCCACGGCGCAAATGCTGACTCCGCCGCGGCGTCTGTGTCTTCCAATGGGCAATTGGTGGCGTTCGCAAGTCGCGGGAGCGATTTGACCAGCGCGCCCGACACCAACGATGCCAGCGACATTTATCTCTCCACCAGCGCGTTTAATCCGCCCAGGCTGATCAGCGCTGACATCGCCGGCAATCCGCCGCCGAATGCAATCGCGCCGCGGAGCGTGCCGCTTTCGGACGATCCGCGCATTTCCGGGGATGGGCGGTGGGTCGCATTTCAAAGTTTCGCCACGAACCTGACGGCGGAAGGCGATCACAACAATGAAACCGACGTGTTTCTGCGCGATACCCTGAACAATCGCACTTACTTGATTAGTGTTGCCGTCGGCGGCGTGACCACTGCCAACAGCAGGTCTGAACTTGCTGCGATCACACCCGACGGCAACTACGTTTTAATGACGAGCACGGCAACCGATCTTGCAGCGAATGCCCCCAGCAACGGCTCGCGCGAGATCTATTTGCGCGATGTTGCGGCGGGCACAACCATGTGGATCCGACACGATGATCCACAACCGTACACGTCGCGATGGCCGCGCCTATCCGTCGATGCGCGATTCGTTTTGTATAAGTTGGAATTTCCCGGCACCAACTCCGGGCCGGTCGCCCTGTACGATCGGCAAACTGACAGCACGACAATCATCAGTTCCAATTCGCGCCCAGTATATCCGGTTCACATGAGTTCGGACGCTCGATTTGTCACCTATGACGAGAACGATCAGATCTTTTTGTGGGACCGCCAAACGGGCACGCGAACGGCCGTCAGTGATTCAGCAACCAATATCCTCTCGCATTCGGCGGTGGTGAGTGAGAACGGTTCCATCGTCGCTTTCGTCAGCTCCAGCAACAATGCTCCGTTCCAAATTTACTATAAGAACATGGTTAGCGGCCAGATACGCCGGCTAACGGAGAACTCAGCCGGTGAATCGAGCGGCAAAGACCACGATGGAAGCGGGATCGTGGTCGATCCGCCAGGCGAGTTTATACTATTCGATAGCGCCGAGGACCAACTCGTCGCTGACGACCGAAATCATGCGTCCGACATCTTTCTGCACAATATTTCCAGCGGGCAAACACGCCTGCTGTCGCGCGCGCATGTAAATGCTCCATCATTCACGTCCTTTGGCGCTGCCGGTATCACCAACCAATGCGTCAGCGCCGACGGCAACCGGATTTTATTTTTCAGCAGCGATAGCACCCTGGTCCCTGGCGACACCAATGGCTGGTACGACGCTTTTTTGCACGATCGTCGTACCGCCCAGAGTGTTGCACTGACCGTGGATGGAGGCGGCGGTTTTTCACCAATGGTTTCCGCCCAATTCGGGATGCTGACGCCTGACGGACGCTTCGCCTTTTTGGGAATCCTTACCCGCAGCAACCGCTTTGACCTGGCAGGCGCGTCCGGATCCATCGTCCGGAGGGATTTAGAAAGCGGTGAAAGACTCGTTGTTGCGAGCAATCTGGCGCCGGACAGTATCCCGTTTTCGTCTGGCATAGGAGCCTTCGGCTTTTCGATTTCGCCCGATGGACGATGGGTGGCATATTCAGACAGCAGTGTGGTTGTGACTGATCTGCAAACTGGCATTCGCAGGCGGGGAGAGGCTATTTCCGGCGGTCCCGTCATCACGCACGATGGTCGTTACGTGTTTTATGCGACTGCGGCTTCCCCCCGGCGTTTAATAATGGCTGAGGTGGCCAATTTGGGCATTGCGGGGCGCACCACTATCAATGGTTCTTATTTCGACGGTCTCGCGATGAATTCAAGTGGGCAGGCCGTGATCTACAGGGTTACGACTAATGGGTCGGCGTTAAACATGTATTCGATTCCAAATCGCACAAACACGGAGATTTGTGGTTTCTGCAATCATGCGGGTTTATCAGCCGATGCTCGGTCTGCTGTCTTTGAAATGTCTTCCAACTTTTCCCGCCAAGTTTATTTCAAAGATATTCAAACGGGTACAGCTACTCTTGTTAGCAGGAACATATATGGAACGGGCAGCGGCGATGCTGACGCTACGTGGCCCGTCGTCAGTGCCGATGGCCGCTTCGTTGCTTATACGAGTAAAGCGACAAACCTCACGACGGATTTTCCGAACGGCTGGAACAACCTGTATGTTTATGATCGTCTGCAAGGCTCGACCGTTCGCATCACCGGCAGCCGCGGCAATACGGGTTACGGCAGTGGCTCTACGTCACATCCTGTTCTCGGGCCCGATGGCAGGACCCTGGTATTTCAGAGCTTTGGCAGCGACTTTGTCGATTACGACCTCAATGATGCACGCGATGTGTTTCTGTTAACGCTCGGAGAAGGCGACTCCGATAACGACGGGATGTCAGATTCGTGGGAACAAACTTACTTCGGTACCAATGACCGAGATGGCAATGGCGATTTCGATCAGGACGGCCAAAGCGATCTCGCCGAATATCTTGCTGGAACGAACCCGGCCAACGGCCAATCTTTTTTCGAAGTTCTTACTATTACCTCCCTAGGCATCGGCCAGCGGGAACTAATATGGAACTCTGCTCCAGGGAAATCCTATCGCGTTGAATACAAACCCGATCTCCAGGGTGCGAGCTGGGCGTCTCTCGGACAAGTAATTGTCGCTCATGGCCCAACTGCCTCCGCCACGGACAGTAACGCAACATCCGAAAAGCGGTTCTACCGGGTGGTTTTGGTTCAATGATATGCGCGCAAGATCGAATCGGGCGTTTACGCGCCTGGAGTTACTGATGATAGTGGCAAGCGCAGGGTTGCTCAGCGTATTTGCGGTGTCGGTCGCGGGCAGCGCGGTTTGGCACAATAACCTGATACTTTGCGCGAACAACCTGCGCCAGGTCGGCCGCGGATTCAATATCTGGGCGAGTGATCATCAGGGGGAAAATCCGTGGTGGGTTCCTTATACGGAAGGCGGGTCACTGATCCCACCGAATCAGCCAACTCCAGCGCTAATCAATGTGCCGGGCCTTGGTCCGGCACCGGCGCTCCTGCGCCAGAACGCGTGGGTGCAGTTCGCGTTTATCAGCCAGGAATTGCGAATAGCGGGTGCGCTTGTTTGCCCGGCAGACCGCGGTAAGTTGCGCGCGCAGAATTTTCTGGGCACAAATGGGTACTTTTCGGCGGGCTTCCAGGATCGCGCCACGAGCTATATCATCGGCCTTCATGCTTTCCGGTTGTATCCAAACTCGATCCTGAGCGGCGACCGCACGATAAAAGAAAGCGGGGGCAACGTCGGTTGCAGCGCCAATATTCGCTCAACATTTTGGGTGCCTCGCTCCAGCCCGTCAGGTTGGCAGCCAGGTCTACATCCATCTGGCGGGAATCTGTTGTTAAATGATGGGCACGTGGAAGGACTGTCCGAGCCCGGGCTGGCGGGCTTCCTGTCGCTGACGGCGACGAGCGAGCTTGACCCGCGCAGCGAGCATATCCTGAAACCTTGAGGAATGTGAGAACCCTGCTCAATCCCGATTCGCGCGACCTGTGTGCTTCCCCGTCCAACTAGACAAAGCGCGTCCCCTATGCAAAAATCCGGGCGTCACAAGTCATGGAGGCCTTATGCGGCTAAAACAAACTGATAATCATTCCGCGGGGTTCAGCCGTGCTGACCTGCTCATTTGTCTGGCCGCCGTTGCACTGCTTGGTACCGTTGCGATTTCTGTTCCTGGCACCAGCATGGAGCGAAGCGATAGCGCCATCTGCGCCAATAACCTGCGACAGATCGGTCGGGCGTTTCAGATGTGGGCGAGCGACCACGGCGGGCAAAATCCCTGGTGGGTCCATTACAATGACGGCGGCAGTTTCATCGGAGGACAACCACCGCCCGGCAATTTGCTGAATGTTCCGGGGCTTGGGCCGTCACCGGCCGCGTTGCGAAACAATACCTGGGTCCAATTCGCGTATGTTGGCCAGGAGTTGCAAACGCCCGCCGTGCTCGTTTGCCCGGCGGATCGTTCGAAGGTTCGCGCGACAAGTTTTTCAAATAATTCCAGCAACGGTTTGTTTTCGGCTAATTTTCAGAATCGGGCGAACAGCTATTTGATCGGCGCGCATGCGGTCTCGCAATGGCCATCATCACTGCTAAGCGGAGATCGTTCATTGAAAGAGCATTTCGTGAATTCGTCTTGCAGCGCCAATCTGGGGGTCGCGTCGGGCATCAGCATGGTGCCGCCATCGGCACCCGGTTGGACTTCTGATCTTCATCCGACGGGCGGAAACCTTCT
>DATENK010000575.1:0-4132 GCA_035275085.1 Verrucomicrobiia bacterium
AAAGGTGAAGCTCGTCATCAGCTCCAAGCTGTTGCGGCTGGGCAAAAAGAAGGGGGCCAAATGAAGGCGTGGATGTACGGCAGCACGATCAAGCGCAAGCTGATGTTGATCATCATGTTGACGTGTAGCGTGGCATTGCTATTGGCATGCGCCGCGATTCTGGTGTTCGAACACGCCGGCACAAAGCAAATCCTGAAGCACAATACGCAAGTGATGGCCAACGTGATCGGGGCCAACAGCTCGGCGGCGCTGAGTTTTAAAGACCAGAATGCTGCCAAGGAGACGCTGAGTGCGTTACGTGCCGAGCCTTATGTGTTGTCGGCTTGCCTTTATACCCACGATGGCCAGGTCTTTGCGACGTATTACCGCGACGGCTCCAAACTAGCGGCACCGCCCCCTGTCGGTCAGGAAGGGCTGACGTTCGGCGCGACGACGTTGAACCTGTTCCATAAGATCATCCTCGAGGGCGATGTGGTGGGCACCGTGTTGATCCAATCGGATTTGCGGCTAATCACCGACCGCCTCCAAACTTATTTGGGGATCATCGCCATCGTGATGATCTCGTCTGGCGTGGTGGCGTTCCTGCTTTCCCTCAAGCTCCAGAAGTTAATTTCCGGACCGATTCTTCACCTGGCCGACACCGCCAACAGTGTCGCCAGCGAAAAGAAGTATTCCATCCGCGCGGAAAAAACATCGAACGACGAGATGGGCGTGCTGATCGACCGCTTCAATGAAATGTTGAGCGGCATCGAAGAGCGCGACGCCAAGCTCCTCGCCGCGCAAATGGGCCTGGAAAAGCGCGTGGACGAACGCACCAAGGAACTGCAACTGGAGATCGCTGGACGCGCCCGCGTGGAAGGCGAGCTGCGCATCTCGCGTCAGAAATTTGAGACGCTGGTTAATTCCATTCAGGGCGTGGTTTGGGAAGCCGATCCGAAAACGTTTGCGTTTTCGTTTGTCAGCGAACAGGCGGAGCGTCTGCTTGGCTATCCGCGGGAGCAGTGGAGTTCCGACCCCGAATTCTGGAAGAGTCACGTTCACTCGGATGACCACTTGCTCGCGCACAATTCGCGCATGAAAGGCTTGAAGGAGGAGAAGCCCAGCCAGTTCGAATATCGGATGATCGCTGCTGATGGGCGCACGTTCTGGATGCGCGAGATCAGCACATTCACCATGGAAAATGGCGAACCTAAAGCCTTGCGCGGCGTTCTGTTTGACATCACCGAACATAAGCAGGCTGAGGAAGAACTGGAACTGTTGAACAAACGCTTGCTGGAAAGTTCGCGCCTGGCCGGCATGGCCGAAGTGGCCACCGGCGTGTTGCATAACGTCGGCAATGTCCTGAATAGCGTGAACGTTTCTTCCACCCTCATTTGCAACCACGTCCGCGCTTCGCGCACTTCGCGCTTGAAAGACGTGATCCTGCTGCTGAACCAGAATTCCAATGATCTGTCCGGCTTTCTCACCAACGATCCTAAAGGGAAGATTATCCCAAGCTATCTCACCAATCTTGCTGAACGCCTCGTCCAGGAGCAACAGGAGTTGTTGAAAGAACTGGAATTGCTCGTGAAGAATATCGAGCACATCAAGGAAATCGTCGCCATGCAGCAGAACTACGCGCGCGTTTCCGGCATCATTGAAACGCTATCCATTAAGAGCCTGGTGGAGGACGCCTTGCAAATGCATAACGCAGCCCTGGCGCGCCACGGCGTGCTGGTCGTCCGCGAATATCAGGATGTGCCGATGATCTCGATGGACAAGCATAAGGTGCTGCAGATTCTGGTGAACCTCATCCGCAATGCTAAATACGCAATGGACGCCAGCGCGCGCCGAGACAAACGCCTGACCGTTTCCATTCGGATGAACTCCGAAAATTTCGTGGAGTTGTCGGTTACGGACAATGGCATCGGCATTTCACAGGAAAATCTCACCCGCATCTTCTCGCACGGCTTTACCACCAAACGTGACGGGCATGGCTTCGGCCTGCACAGCGGAGCCAATGCCGCGCGCGAGATGGGCGGCCGGCTTTATGCGCGCAGCGAAGGCGCAGGATTGGGCGCAACCTTTGTCTTGGAACTGCCGGTGGCGGCCGCCAGATCCAGCAACATCACACAGGAGGCCGCATGAACCACCGGATTCTGGTCATTGACGACAACGCGGCGATTCACGAGGACATCCGCAAAATCCTCGCGCCGCCCAAAGCGGACCCGGCCGCGCTCGCCAGTGAGGAAGCGCTGCTGTTCGGCGAAGCCACTGGCTCCGCACAATGCGCGTCGTTTGACATCGATTCGGCATTACAAGGCCAGGAGGGACTCGATCTCGTCCGCAGGGCTCTCAAGGATGAACGACCCTATGCGCTCGCCTTCGTGGACGTCCGCATGCCTCCCGGCTGGGATGGTGTGGAGACGATAAGCCGCATCTGGCAGGTCTACCCTGAATTGCAGGTGGTGATCTGCACGGCGTATTCGGACTATTCGTGGGACGATATCACACGCCAATTTGGGCATTCCGATAGTGTGCTGATTCTGAAGAAGCCCTTCGACAACATCGAGGTGTTGCAGATGGCGCACGCCCTTGCCAAAAAATGGTTTCTCACCCAGCAGTCGAAATCACATTTGCTGAACCTCGAGGAACGCTTTGCGAAAGCTTTCAAGTCCAGCCCGGTCCCCATGTCCATCCAGTCGCTGAATGACTATCGTTATCTGGACGTGAACGACAGCTTCCTGCAGATGACCGGCTACAGCCGCAATGAGATTGTGGGCCACAGTTCGCTGGACCTGGACCTTTGGCCAGATGCGCCACAGCGGCGCATTCTCCTGGACCAATTGGCGGAAGGCAAATCGTTGCGCAACGCCGAAGCCAAGGTCCGCACCAAAAACGGGCTGGAGAAACTCACGTTGCTGTCTGCCGAACTGACTACTCTCGGCAATGAGCGCTTCGCCTTGATCAGCGAGAACGACATTTCGCAGCGCCTCGAATTGGAGGCGCAACTGAGGCAGGCGCAGAAGATGGAGGCGGTCGGCCATTTGGCCGCCGGCGTCGCGCACGATTTCCGAAATATCCTGACAGTAATCCAGGGGCACACTTGCCTGCGGTTGCTCGACCCTGAGTTGGACACAAAAACCGCCCTCTCTCTGCGCCAGATCAATGACTCCGTCGAGCGCGCTTCGAACCTCACACAACAATTGCTGGCCTTCAGCCGTAAGCAAATCATGCGCATGGAGGTGGTGGATGTAAATGAGATGCTCAAGCATCTCAGCGCCATGCTTGCCCGGGTTATCGGTGAGCACATCACCGTGCAATACGATTTCCACCCATCGTTGCCTTGCGCAGAGGTGGACGTTTGCGGCATCGAGCAAGTGATCCTGAACATGGCCGTCAATGCGCGCGACGCCATGCCGAATGGTGGTTCGCTGAATATCGCTACCAGCATTGCCGAAATCGACGCCGCCTACGCGAGTTTGCATCCCGAGTCACGCCCGGGAAAATTCGTGTGCATCGCCGTGACTGACACCGGTTGCGGCATGGATGAACGTACCAAGAGCCGGCTCTTCGAACCGTTTTTTACGACCAAGGAGGTGGGTAAAGGAACAGGCATGGGCCTCGCTACAGCTTACGGTCTAATCAAGCAGCACAAGGGCTGGATCGAAGCCGAGAGCGAGTTAGGCAAAGGCTCCACGTTCAAGGTATTCCTGCCCACCACCCATAAGCCACTGCCCGCAAAAGCGAACGCCCCGGTTCCTGCGGCGCAATCCGCTGGCGGTAAGGAAACCATCCTCGTCGTCGAAGATGAAGAGTTGGTGCGCGAATTCGTCGCCAGCCTGTTGCGCGATTGCGGCTACAAAGTTCTCCAGGCCGGCAACGGCGTTGAAGCCCTCAACGTTTGGCGCCACGCCGCTGCCCAGATCGATCTGCTGCTCACCGATGTTGTTATGCCGCAAAAAATGTCCGGCATCGAGCTGGCTGAAAAACTCCGCCGGGAAAAAGAACAACTCCGCGTTATTTTCACCAGTGGCTACAGCCTGGAACTCCTCGACGACCAGGTCCGATCCCGCACCGGATTCAATTTCCTCCCCAAGCCCTATGCGCCCAACAAGCTCAAGGAGCTGATCCGCAATTGCCTCGACAAGTA
>DATENK010000576.1:0-13112 GCA_035275085.1 Verrucomicrobiia bacterium
TCGCTGAGTTCGTCCAACGAATCCTCAGTTTCCCAGCGGGAACGGGATTTAAGGTCAACTCCTACGAGGAAGACCCTTTCGGGTCGAACATCTCTGGTCTCAATCAGGGCTTTCAACGCTTATGCAAAATCAACTGTGTGCCTAACAGTAGCACTTTTGACGTCGCATGAAAGACCAAAAATGAGGCATTGAGAAACGAGTCCGCCGGAACACCACTTGCTAATAGCGTCTCGGCGAAGAGTTCGGTTGGTTATGAAACACATCCCGTGGCTCTGTTCTCTAATAGTTTTTCTGGCCGCAACCACATGTCCATCATTCGCGGCGAACCGTCGTCCGCTGGCGCCCACGATCACCGAGCCGAGTGTTGACGGGCAACTGGTTAATCCCGCAGATGTGCACATGGAAACACGGCCTTTCTCGGACCCCGACGCGGGGCAAACGCACGTGTGCAGCGATTTCGAAATTTGGACGATTACCCCTTCCAATCGCGTATGGATCACAGCTTGCATTGGTGGGATCGAGAAAGTCCATACGCATTTGGGCGACGGGGTCTTCGAGGGTTCACACGCGGGTCGTCATGAATTGTTTTATGACACCGATTACCGCCTGCGCGTCCGGCACAAAGACAGCAGCGGCGATCCGGCGACTGAATGGAGCAATTGGTCGGAGCGACGTTTCCGAACGACATCGGTCGTCGATCCCATTCCAGGGGCGCCCGCGTGGCGTGTGCTGCAAGCCGGCTACAAGGTGGAGGTGGTGGCGAACGGGTTCCAACTTCCTGTGAATATCGCGTTTGTGTCGAATCCTGGCAGCTCGCCTTCGAGCCCTTATTATTATGTCACCGAACTCTATGGGACGATCAAAGTGGTGACGCGCGATGGGATGATTCGCAATTATGCCACGAACCTCCTGAACTTCAATCCGACTGGCGCGTTTCCGGGCTCGGGAGAACAGGGTCTGGCAGGCATTGTGGTAAACCCGGCCAATGGAGACGTCTATGCGACAATGCTTTATGAGTCTGGCGCTGGCGGGTCGCATTATCCAAAAGTGGTGCGGTTCACGAGCAACGATGGTGGCCTGAGCGCCGCGACGAAAACGACGATTCTGGATATGCCCGGTGAAACGCAGGGCCAGTCTCACCAAATCTCGAACATTAGCTTCGGCCCTGACGGAAAGCTTTATGTACACATGGGCGACGGGTTCGATGCAACCATGGGCCGAAACACGAACTCGTTCCGAGGAAAAGTTTTGCGCATGGAACTCAACGGCCGTCCATGCGTGGACAATCCGTTCTACAGAGCTGCGAACGGCACGAATGCGACCGATTACATTTTTGCGTATGGGCTGCGCAATCCTTTCGGCGGTGACTGGCGCGCGGCGGACAACTCTCATTATGAAGTAGAGAATGGCCCGAGCGTGGATCGCTTCGCCAAAATTGTGCGCGGCCGAAATTATCTATATGACGGTTCTGACGGGAGCATGGTCAATTTTGCAATCTATAATTGGAACCCGTCGACCGGGCCGGTGAATATCTCGTTCATCCAAACTAATCGTTTCAACGGCAGCGGTTTTCCAATCAATAAATTCGACCATGCTTTCGTGTCCGAGTCCGGGCCGACCTGGGCGAGCGGGCCGCAATCCAACGGCAAGCGCATCAGCGAATTTGTGCTGGATGCCAGCGGTAACCACCTGGGTGGTCCGACGCCGCTAATTGAATACAACGGCACCGGGAAGGCGACGGTGGTGGGCCTGACGGCCGGACCGGATGGTCTTTACTTCAGCGATCTTTATAGAGGCGTGAACTACGCGTCACCCATCGACCGCGGTGCCAATATTTTGCGTGTCCGCTGGGTGGGAACGAATCCAGTCGTTAGTCTCACAAGCCCGATTAACGGCGCCACCTTCCGCCCCGGCACGAATATCCTCCTGGCCGCGACCGCAAACGCCACGGGCACGAACGTCTCACTGGTGGAATTCTTCGCGGGGGACTCAAAGCTGGGACAGGACAGTACCAGCCCGTATCAAATCACCTGGAGCAACGTCGTGGCCGGGGTCTATCAACTGACGGCCCGAGCGACCGACGCGCGTGGAATCAAAGGCACGTCGGCTGTCGTTTCGGTTATCGTGAATACGAATGCGCTGCTTCATGGTGAGAACGCAGCTTTCAACAATTTTCACCTGTGGTTCAATTCGGTGAACGGCGTTTCGTATGTGGTCGAAGCCTCCGCTGACCTGCGAATATGGATCCCACTGCATACGAACAGTGTGGTGAGCAACCGCTTTGACTGGCTGGATACCCGCACGCTATCCCGGCGCTTCTACCGCGCCCGCCAACAATAGGCCTTCGGCGTATACATCTCGGCCTACTTGCGGCCGTCTTTCAATCGTTTCAGCTCGCGTTCCAATTCGGCGACGCGTTGCAGCAGTTCAGGGAGACGATACCAGGACGCCCAAATGCGTTTGGTTTCGCGACCCGAAGCGGCGGGCGTACCCAGCCATTTCTCGCCGTCGGCGATGTCCGTCATAACGCCAGATTGCGCGCCGACAGTGACCTGATTACCGATCTTGAGGTGGCCAGCGATGCCAGCCTGGCCGGCGACCGTTGTGTAATTGCCGATCTTCGTGCTACCGGCTATCCCCACCTGAGCGATGATAATACAATGTTCGCCAATGATGACGTTGTGGCCGATCTGGACCAGGTTGTCGACCTTGGTGCCTTTGCCAATGATGGTCGATCCGAGCGCTCCTCGGTCAACGGTGACGTTTGAACCAATTTCCACATCGTCGTGAATAATCACGTTTCCGATTTGCGGAATTTTGCGCTGAATGCCTTGATCAAGGACGTATCCATAGCCGTCGCTGCCGACGATCGTGCCGGAGTGGATGGTCACGCGTTTTCCGATTTGTGAACGGGCATACACGGTCACGTTCGGGAAGAGGTTTGCGTCCTCGCCAAGTGCCGAATCGGCACCAATGTGATTGGAACATTGCAGCGCGCAGCGGGCACCAATGCGCACGCGATCGCCAACAACGCACCATGGGCCAATATGCGCAGTAGCATCCACGCTGGCCGACTTTGCGATTACGGCCGTGGGATGAATGCCCGGGTTGAAGCGCTCTGGCGGAAAAAACAAGGCCAGCACTTTGGCAAAGGCAACGCGGGGGTTCACGGCGCGAATGAGCACTTTGGTGTTGGCATCGGCGGCAAGTGTTTCATCTAACAAAATCGCCGATGCTGCGCTTTTCTGAGCGCGCGCGAAGCTGCCATCGGTTTCCGCGAAGACAAGATCACCGGGCCTGGCACTTTCCGGCAGCGCAAAAGCATGCAGTTGCACCGAAGAATCTCCAAGCACTTCAGCGCCGACATGACTTGCGATTTCAGCGGCGGTAAACGGCATCACATGCCCCGTTTTTCGACGATCGTGTTTCTTTTGCCGAGCACCAAAATTTTCGGCTGCCAGCCCTTCGCCTGGGCCGCATCGACCCACGTGTAGCTCATAATCGTCAGCAAATCGCCGGGCTTCCCCAAGTGCGCCGTTGCGCCGTTCAGGATGATGGCGCCCGAGCCGCGTTCACCGGCGATGATGTAGGTTTCGAAGCGTTCGCCATTGGCCAGATTGCCGCACAAAATGCGCTCGTAAGGGTGCATTCCGGCCCCTTCGAGTAAGGCAGCGTCAATGGTCAGACTGCCTTCGTAATTGACATTTGCCTCCGTCACCGTCGCGCGGTGCAACTTCGATTTCAGAACATGTATCTGCATTAAGTCGCTCGTTGACTTGCGAATTCGCCCTCACTATAAAGGCGGCAAGACTGTATTCAACTTACTTTAACAACGCTGATTTCATATGCCTAAAACGTTGCGTGTCGGAATGATCGGCTACCGCTTCATGGGAAAGGCGCACTCGAACGCCTGGCGGCAGGCCCCCCGCTTCTTCCCTTTGGGCGCCGATATCCAAATGCGCACCATCTGCGGTCGCGATGCCAAGGCGGTCGAAGAGGCGCGCAAACAATTCGGCTGGGAACGCGCCTCCACGGACTGGAAGGAAGTTGTTAATTCGCGCGAGATCGACATCGTGGACATCAACACGCCCAACGATTCGCATGCCGAGATCGCGATCGCCGCTGCCCGCGCCGGAAAACACGTCCTGTGCGAAAAGCCCCTCGCCATGAATGTCAAACAATGCGAGGAGATGCTCGACGCTGTTAAAAAGGCGAAGGTTGTCCACATGATCTGCCATAATTATCGGCGGATTCCAGCAATCGCGCAGGCGCGTAAAATGATCGAGGCGGGCGCGATCGGCGATATTTTCCATTATCGCGCGCGCTACTCGCAGGATTGGATCGTTGACCCCGATTTCCCGCTTGTATGGCGACTTCAAAAAGGCATCAGCGGCAGCGGCGCGCACGGAGACATCAATGCACACATCATCGATCTTGCGCGTTACCTCGTGGGCGAGTTCAAGGAAGTTTGCGGTCTGATGCACACATTCATCAAGGAACGTCCGTTGATGGAAGATGCGGGCAAAGGCCAGGGTCTCACCGCGAAAGCGAGCCGTCGCATGGGCAAGGTCACGGTCGATGATGCGGCGCTGTTCATTGGCCGTTTTGAGAACGGCGCGCTGGCAAACCTCGAAGCGACTCGGTTCGCGCTCGGCCGCAAAAACCACATTGAAATCGAAGTCAATGGATCCAAGGGCTCGCTGTTCTTCGATCTCGAGGATTTGAACCGCCTGAAGTTTTACAATAACGACGACCCAAGCGACCAACAAGGCTTCCGCGATATTCTGGTGACGCAACCCGGCGGGACGCATCCCTACTTCGGCAATTGGTGGCCGCCCGGACACATTATCGGCTACGAACACACCTTCGTACACACGGTCGCCGATTTCGTGAACGCGTGCCTCAGCGGGAAGCCTGTCCAACCGACTTTCGAAGACGGCCTCCGCAACCAGCGCGTCCTCGAAGCGGTGGAAGAATCCGCCCGCTCCCGGCAGTGGGTGAAGATTTGATTACTTACGATGGGCAAGTGAATTGCGCAGCCGTCATTCCTTGCCTGAACGAAGCCGAACACATCGGCTCAGTGGTAGGGGATGTGCTGCCACTGTTATTGAAGGTCATCGTTGTGGATGATGGTTCAAAGGATGGCACATCTCAGGAGGCGGCACGCGCGGGAGCAGAAGTTATCCGGCACGAGGCGAATCAAGGCAAAGGCGCCGCGGTGCAGCGGGGCCTGGGCCATGCGCGTGAATGTGGCTTTGAATGGGCTTTGTTGCTGGATGGCGATGGTCAGCACGCAGCCAGTGACATTCCAAAATTTCTGAGCGAGACTGGCGCGCACCTTGTCATCGGCAATCGGATGGCTGAGGCTGGACAAATGCCGTGGCTACGTCGTTTCGTCAATCGTTGGATGAGCCGACAGCTTTCCTGCCGACTCGGGATGGCGCTGCCGGACACGCAATGCGGCTTTCGATTAGTGCATTTGCCATCGTGGTCGCAACTCAATCTCGAGACATCTCATTTCGAAATCGAATCTGAGATGCTGACCGCATTTGTCGAGGCGGGCCTCATCGTAAAGTTCGTACCGGTTCGAGTGGTCTATCGCAATGAAACAAGCAAGATCGATCCAATCCTCGACACCGTTCGCTGGTTCCGGTGGTGGTCGCATGCAAGCTAGGTGGTTTCGGATTCTCCGCGCGATGGCGGGTATCGTTCTGCTTGCGTTTGTGATCGGTGTGGTGCTTCAACGTTCGGCGGAAGCGGCTAATCGTGTGAATGGCCGCGCCGGTTTCGGACGCGGTTTATTGCACGGAATCCTGATGCCGATGGCTTTTCCGAACCTGCTGGTGGGCAAAGACGTCCCGATCTACGCCTCGAACAACACGGGAGTGTCCTATAAGCTCGGGTACACTGCAGGAGTGAATGCCTGCGGAGCGGTTTTCTTCGGATGTTTCTTCTGGCGTTGGACCCGAAGGCGGCGGCCTGATTAAGCCGCGGCTTTCGCAGTTTCGACCGGTGCAGGAAGCGGATCTACGGCCGCCGCCGCCGGGGGGGCGTCTTCGGCCACGACGATCCACGCGCGGACCGGTTCTTTCACCTCGCCGATCTGCCTCAAATTAAGTTCGGCGATGTTCTTGGTAATGATCCTGTTAACGAGGACAATGCCGTCGTCTCCAAGGCTGGTTTCCAGCCGCTGTAACGTGAACATCTGCTTCTCATTGAGCGCGGCTGGCGCCGCATACGAACAAGCGTTGATGACCTCCTTCAAATCATACGTCTCAGGAATCGCCACCAACCGGTTCTGCAACTCCTCCCAGTCGCCCCGATTGAGCTTGTTTTCGTCGCGGTACTGCGCCCGACAGGCGTCCTGGAGTTGCGCGACGTATGCCGCCCTTTTCAAACGATATAGTTCCTCGACCTGCTCGTTGGTCACCACGCGTCCTTCCTGGCGCGCGTCCATGCGGATCTGGTCGCGGCTGATCTCGCATTTCTTCAAGCGCCAATTAAAATTCTGGATATAAGCTTTCAGAAAAGTTGGCGCGAACTGATCCGCAGTGACGGCAATGCGATCGCCGGCTTTTTCATGCTGTCGCAGCGCCTCCATGATTTGCGCGGGGGTGGCATTCCCGATGCGGACGATGATGCTTCCCGGCCGCTGCTCGATATCACGCACCCAAACACTATTGGTGCCCACCATCGAATTATCCGACGCGAACGCGGCGAAGATTTCGAAGGTTGGGTGCGTCTTGTTATCATAAACGCACGCATAAAACTTCTGCGCAGGGTGAAACAAAGCCAGGATATGCTGGCTGTCGAGCTCGGGAATGCGGTATGCGCCGATCCGCTGAAATCCAAGCGCGCGGAAATGCTCGATGCAACGCCCGACATATTTCTCAGCCTTCCAGCGAGGGTTATCTTCGGACACGAGCGTGATTCGGCACGGTGGCGGCGTGGCGGACTGTTGCGGTTTTGACTGCGGTTGAAAGCGTTTCCAAAGCCACGCAACGCCAACGAAGGCAAGGACCAACGCGAGCGCGACGGCTCCGATCAAGATGTATTCCGTATATTCCGGTGGCATCATATGTACGGGGCACACTACCCCTTTTCGTTATCGGCGCGCGCAGCTTGAAGCTGGAGCCCATTTCCGGGCCTTTTTTGCTCGGCTTGTGGCCGCGCATCGTGTTACGAAGCGCAAACAATGCCAAAATGGACGAAGAGCATTGTGGCAATTCTGCTGCTGCCGCTTTGCTGGGGAGCAGCGCGGGCTTTGATACGGGTCATTGCCGCCAGTGGCCAGGCAGACACCGTCTGGGTCGCCTTGCTTGGCGGAGCCGCATGTTGGTGGGCGATTTACCTCATGCTCCCCAAGCCTATGTGGGTCTACGTCTTCGGCCATGAACTGACGCACGCGATTTCAACATGGCTTTGCGGCGGCAGCGTCCGGCGGTTCAAAGTGACTTCGGACGGCGGTCATGTCGTCGTCAGCAAGACGAACTTCCTGATCGCGCTTGCGCCGTACTTTGTGCCGCTGTACGCGATTGTCGTTGTCCTCGTCTTCTGGGCCGCGAACGCCCTAGGTGGATGGCGCGTGCACCCCGTGTGGTTTCATTTGTTACTCGGGGCCGCCTACGCCTTCCACCTCACGCTCACATGGAGCATCTTGCAAACCCGCCAAACGGACATCACCAGCCAGGGTTATATCTTTTCCGCCGTGATCATCTTCCTGGGCAACATCCTCGTGCTACTTGCCGGGATTCCGTTACTGACCCAACGCGTGGCCGTCCTGACCGCCATTTCGTGGTGGGTGTCTGATTCTGTGATGGTGTTCGCCTGGATCGCGGGCGCCGTTAACTCACGCGGTTCATAGCGTCGCAGCCGCGTTGCGCGCCCACGCGTCGGCTTCGATGATTTGCTCGAGGCTGGGATGCGAGGTGGTTTGGTGCTGATCCATTGTGCGGGCGACCACGTCAGGGATCTGGTCGAAGGTAATTTTCCGCGCGCAGAAGGTTTCGACTGCAACCTCGTTTGCCGCGTTCAAGACGGCCGGAAGGGTGCCGCCGATTTCACCGGCGCGGCGCGCGAGTTTTAACGCCGGAAAGCGTTCCAAATCCGGCTGCTCGAAGGTGAGACTCCCGATCCGTGCAAAGTCCGTTTGGACCCGCTGGCTGCCCACCCGCTCGGGATAGGTTAGCGCATATTGGATCGGCAGGCACATGTCGGGTGTGGACAGTTGCGCCACGATTGAGCCATCCACAAACTCCACCATCGAGTGCACCACGCTTTGCGGATGAATGACCACATCCACGCGCTTCATCTCGATACCGAACAGCCACCGCGCTTCGATCATCTCCAGCCCTTTGTTGAACAGCGTGGCCGAATCAATCGTAATCTTTTTGCCCATCACCCAGGAGGGATGTTTCAGCGCGCGTTCAACGGTGATCTTTGGAAACTCCTCTTTCGGCGTGTTGCGAAATGGTCCGCCGGATGCGGTCAGGAGCAGGCGACGGACGGATTGCACGGGTTTACCGTCCAGACACTGAAAAATGGCCGAGTGTTCGCTGTCGACGGCGAGCACGCGGACACCGTGTTGCGCCGCTTCGCGCATCACGATTTCCCCGGCCATAACGAGGATTTCCTTTGAAGCCACAGCGATGTCCTTTCCGGCGCGAATCGCCGCGAGCGCTGGCTTCAGCCCCGCGGTGCCGACAATAGCGATCAGCACGATATCCGCGGAGGGCAGCGTCGCGAGTTTGATCAGTCCGTCAGAGCCGGCAAAGACTTGCTTGTGATGCGCACGGAGTTGCTCGGCTTTTGCTGGATCAATGATTGAAATTGCTTCCGGGCTGAATTTTTCCGCCTGTTCCTGGAGCAACTCGACGTTGTTCCCGGCAGCGAGCCCGACCAAGCGGACGTGCTCCGGTAAATCCTCGGCGACCTTGATCGTGCTGGTGCCGATCGAACCGGTGCTGCCGAGCAGAACCACGTTCTTCATGCGTGCAACGCGGGATTGGTGATCACGTGACGCAGATACAGATACATCAAGGGCGCATTGAATAACAGGCTGTCGAGCAAGTCGAGAATTCCTCCGATGCCCGGGAAGAACCCGCCGGAATCTTTAACACCCGCTTCGCGCTTGAATAGCGATTCGATCAGATCGCCGATGACCGCCGTTGTTGCCAGGATCAACCCGAGCACGACCGCGTGTGGCAAGGTAAATTCAGGCACCTTCGAGCGCGCTAGGTGCGCAAATGCGACACTTGCGCCCACCGAAAACAGAATGGCGCCGCCAAATCCTTCCCATGTCTTCCCGGGACTGATGCGCGGAATCATTTTCGTTTTGCCGATCAACGACCCGGTGATATACGCGCCGGTGTCGCTGAATTTGGTCACGACCATAAAATAAAGTACGTAATAAACGCCGTTCACGCCGGGGAAGTAATTGATTTTTTGGATGAAATTCAGCAGCCAAGGCACATACATCAGCCCAAAAAGCGTCGTGGCGATCGCCACGATTCCGGCGGTATTGCTCTTTGACAGAAACTGACGAACGCAAAGTCCGAGCACGAACAGAATGACAAAGCTGATTTCGAAGTCATTGACGCGCGCAGGTGTTCCGCTGATTCCCAGTTTGCCGCTGACATGCAAAAATGTGCCCACAATCAGCAGCAGACCACCGATAACGCCGAGAATCTTAAAGCAGAACAGTCCTATTTTTGCGGCCAGGCCGTAAAATTCCAGCAGCCCGACAACCGTAAGGGTGCACATGATCAAAACGAAAACAGTATTCGAGAGCGTCGAGTTTCCCGAAAACATCGCGCCCAGCACCACGGCCCAAAGAATGACAGTCGAGAGCAGGCGGCGGAGAAAAGTTTTGAGCTTGGAAGATGATGCTGATGCTGGCGTTGGTGTAGCCTCATTCATAACGCGCCGAACCGCCGTTCCCTTCGCGCGTAATCCTCCAAGGCCTCAAAGAATTGCGCTTTGCGGAAATCCGGCCACAAGGTCGGCGTCACCACAAGTTCCGCGTAGGAGATTTGCCATAAAAGAAAATTGCTCACTCGCATTTCCCCGCTGGTGCGAACCAGCAAATCCGGATCGGGAATGTTGCGTGTGTAAAGATGCTGCGAGATTACGGTTTCGTTGATCTCGGCGGGATCCAGCTTGCCTTTCTCCACTTTTTCCGCAATTGCCCGCACGGCATCCACCATCTCAGTGCGTGCGCCGTAGCTCAAGGCCATGACGACCGTCAGACCGTTGTTCTTCGAGAGCGTCACGATGCTTTTCTTCAGTTCCTTTTGGACCGACTCGGGCAATCGATAAACCTGCCCGATCACTTCCAGGCGTACATTGTTGCGATCCAACTCCGGCGTTTCACTGCGCAGGTAACGCTCGAGATACTTCATCAGCGTGTCGACTTCGTCTTTTGGACGGGTCCAATTCTCGACCGAAAAAGCGTAAAGTGTGAGATACTTGATTCCGATTTCGCCAGCGACGCGCACGATCGTGCGAACCGACTCCGCGCCCATGCGATGGCCTTCAACTCGCGGAAGATTCCGCCGGCGCGCCCAGCGGCCGTTGCCGTCCATGATGATCGCTACATGCGTGGGGAGCACGGCACGCGCCTGCGGACTCAGTTGCGGCTGCGCGCTCAAAGCTTGATCGTTTGGTCGCGGGACGGTCCGACTGACACGATCGATAATTCGGCGCCGGTGAGTTCGGCTATGGCTTTCAGGTAAGCGCGTGCACGCTGCGGAAGGTCCTTCCATTTGCGCGCTTTGTGAGTCGCCGTTTTCCAGCCTGGAAACTCTAAATACAGCGGCTCGCATTTAGTGAGCAACTCGATGTCGTTTGGCACGTAATCAAACCGCTGCGTGCCCACGCGATAACCAATGCATGCGCGGATCACATCCAGCGTGTCGAGGCCGTCCACATTTGTCACCGCCAGTTCATCGATCCCGTTCACCATCGCCGCGTGCCGGGTTGCAACCGCATCGAACCAACCGCAACGCCGCGCTCGGCCTGTTGTGGCACCAAATTCGCGGCCCATGTTGTGAAGCATATCCGCGATTTCGGAATTCTCGGTTGGCAATGGCCCCTCGCCGACGCGAGTAATGTAAGCCTTCATAACGCCAACCACACGATCCATCCGATGCGGTGGGATTCCTGAACCGGTGCAAGCGCCGCCGGCTGTCGTGTTGGATGAAGTCACAAACGGGTACGTGCCGTGATCGATATCGAGGAAGGTGCCTTGCGCGCCTTCGAAAAGAATATTGTCCCCACGCTGGGTGGCCTGATGCAGAAACACGACCGTATTTGTGACGAACGATTTTAGCCGGTCGCCCGCGGCGCGATAATCATCGTGAACGCCTTTATAGGAAAGCGGTTTGGCGCCAAACGCTTTCAGAATTTCATTGTTTTCTTTGATCTTGAATCTCAGCAGTTCGGCAAAACGCGCCGAATTGATCAGGTCGATCACGCGCAATCCGGTGCGCGCGGCTTTATCGCCGTACGCCGGGCCGATCCCCCGCTTCGTTGTCCCGATTTTGTTTTTGCCTTTCAGAATTTCCCGCTGCGCATCCAGTTCCCGATGATAAGGAAGTACGAGGTGGGCGGTTTCGCTGAGCGCCAGGTTGCTGTGATCCACTTTTATGCCTAGTTTGGCCAACCCGTTGATCTCCTCAACCAGGCTGATCGGGTCGACCACCACCCCATTACCGATCAAGCAAATCTTATCTTTGCGCAGAATCCCGGACGGGATCAGGTGCAGCACATATTTGTTTTTTCCGATAAAAACCGTGTGGCCGGCGTTATTGCCGCCTTGGGTGCGAACCACAATGTCCGCTTCTTCAGTCAGGACATCGATGATCTTGCCTTTGCCTTCGTCGCCCCATTGGGCGCCCACCAGAATGGTATTTGCCATATCGACAATAAAAATCCCCGAAGGGCCTTCGGGGCATGCTTTCGCTTTTTGCCGATGAACCGTAAAAAGCGCACCGGCCGCTGTCAACTCCGCAAAATGCTTCACAGGTCCGATGGCAATCGGCGTAAGGAAACCTTGACGTGAATGGCATTTGCCAGATCGAAGTTCGCTGTGCTAAAGGTTAGGCGGATGAACAGTTCTCCGGAAAGCGTTGCGCTCGAACGTTCGCTCGTCTGGGACCAATTGAAGAGATTTGCCGCGGAGAAGCGCTCGTATGCGGAGGCGATCTGCGCGGCCGAGGGCAAGGAAATGTTTCCTGAGATCAGAACTGTTTATGATGCCGCGGATAAAGGCGATCTAAAGACCATCGCTCAAACCCTCGATCATTTGCGCTGGCTCGCACCCGACGCCGATCATCGCGACTGGAGCAAGTATTGTTTGCGCAGCCAGTGGTGCATCGCATCCGAGGTCTCGGGCGTGTTTGATCAGTTTGGACGTCCTGGCGAAAAGCATGTCGCTGACTTCGCGCGGGATGTGATTGCCTCGATCCCGGCCGGAAGCATTTACTTCGGCGGCACCGACTTCGGACGTTTCGCCGTCACCGCCTTGTGCAAGTCACACACGAAAGGCGAGCCGTTCTTCGTGCTCACGCAAAACGCGCTGATAGACAAAGCGTATCTACGTTATCTCCAGGGCATGTACGGCAGTCAGATTTACGTTCCAACCGAAGATGAATTTACAGCAACGTATGACCGTTACGTACAGGATGCATTGCAGCGTCAAAAGCAGAGCAAACTTAGGCCGGGCGAATTTCTAAAAGAGCTTAGCGGCAAAGTGGAAGTCACCGGACAGGTCAGCTACATGATGATGAACGCCGTCATCAGCAAGCTGATGTTCGACAAGAATCCGGATCGCGACTTCTTCATTGAGGAATCTTTTCCGTTGGAATGGATGTACCGTCATCTCAGCCCGCACGGTTTAATTATGAAGATCAATCGGCAGCCGCTCCCCGAATTGGATTCGAACATCGTGCAGCGAGACCGGCGGCATTGGAAAGCTCGTCTCCGTTCGATGGTAGGCGATTGGCTCGATGAACAGACTTCGATCGCCGAAATCGCATCGTTCACCGAACGTATGCACCTCCGCAAGGACTTCACGGGCTTCGATGGTGATCGCGAATTCATCGAGAACGAAG
>DATENK010000577.1:0-9040 GCA_035275085.1 Verrucomicrobiia bacterium
ATCCCCGAGCGCAAGGGCGCCGCCTTCGCTGCGGCGGTCGGCATCGCCGGCGTGGTGGCTGTTCTCGTGGGCGTGCTCTCGATCGCCGAAGGCTTTCGCGCGGCCATGACGGTCAAGGGCGCGGATGACGTCGCGATCGTCCTGCGCAGCAGCGCTGATAATGAGATGACGAGCGGCCTCTCGCGTGAAGAAGCTCGCCTCGCAGCGGACGCCGCGGGTGTGGCGCGCACGCCCGAGGGTCCCCTCGCCTCGGCCGAATTGTTTGTGATGATCAATTTGCCCAAGCGCTCGACTGGAACGGATGCGAACGTGCCCTTCCGCGGCGTCGAAAAACCTGCCATGACCGTGCGCGGTGACGTAAAAATTGTCGAAGGGCGCAACTTCGAATCCGGTCGCAACGAAGTGATCGCCGGTATCGGCGCGGCGCGGTCATTTGCCGGCCTGGAGGTCGGCCGCACGATTCGCGTAGGCCAGAACGATTGGCAGGTCGTCGGAATTTTTTCGGGCGGAGGCGGTTCGGCGGAATCGGAAATCTGGACGGATGCCGCCGTGCTTCAGCCTGCGTATCATCGCGGCGATTCATTTCAGTCAGTCTACGTGAAGCTGGCTTCGCCCAATGCGTTCAGCGAATTCAAGCAGGCCATCGCCGCAAATCCACAACTGAAAGTGAAGGCGTTACCCCAAGCCGAGTTTCTCGCCGATCAATCCACGATGCTGACCACTTTTATCCGAAGCGTCGGCTTCGTTATTGCGGCATTAATGGCTCTCGGTGCGCTGTTCGGCGCTTTGAACACGATGTACAGCGCCGTCGCCGCGCGGACACGAGAAATCGCGACTCTGCGCGCACTCGGCTTTGGCAGAAGTCCGGTGGTCCTATCCGTAATGCTTGAATCGCTTGTGCTCGCGTTGATCGGTGGCGGTATCGGCGCGGCCGCAGCGTATTTTGCGTTCGATGGTTACAAGGCTGCCACCATCAATTGGCAAACCTTCAGCCAGATCGCTTTTGCTTTCGCCGTAACACCACCCCTCCTCATTAGCGCCATCGTTTGGGCCGCGACCATCGGCCTGATCGGGGGCCTTTTCCCCGCGATCCGCGCCGCGCGCTTGCCCGTCGCCACGGCGCTCCGCGAAACGTGAGCGGTTACTTTTTTTGCAGCCGGAAAAATTGTTTACTCGACGAAGGCGTTGCGGAAATTGAGTAAACCTTTGTTGTTTCGTTCGTCGTGATACCGCTCAACACCGTGTCCCAGTGCGTGCCTAGCGCCATGGTCGTTTGCAAATCATATTCGTCATTGGCATCAGCCCAGAAGACCGTCACTTGCCCATTATACCTGGCCAGGCGGAGCGCCACTGCAGGCGTGGCGAAAATGGGCATCATGAACGATCCTGGAATGGGCGGCAGCGCCATTAACGAGAGAGCAAGGTTGCTGGCGTCCCCATTTCGAATCGGTTGCGGCGCGGTGGTGTAGTCCGTTCGGTTCGTGCCCGGATCAGCGCGGTTGGAAAAAAGTTGGTACAGATCCGTGCCGCCGGCGATGCCGGGCGCGCGCAGGAAGAAGGGAATGGTGTAGTTATTGATATGGTACGCTTCGGTGTGGGCATTCGGCGTCACGCCGCCCCCGCCGTGATCCGCCACAACGATCAGCGCGGTTTGGTTAATCAGCGCCGGATTGGTGTCGATCGCGTTGATAATACGACCGAGCTGCGTGTCGACGCTGCGAACGATATTGCTCCACGTGGGGCTGCCCCAACTCGCCGCATGGCCGGTGAGATCAGGTTCGGCGATGTGGATAAAAATGTACTCCCTGGGAGTGGCATTAGTTAAATCAGCGAGGATGGTGTCGACCTCGCTGACGATCGCCGCTCCTTGAAGGTCCAGCAAGGAAGAGAAATCGATCTTGTCGCGTCCGTTATCGACCCCGATCAGGTCGAGCGCGCCATTGGTCTCGTTGTAGCTGCGCTCACAAATCGCAAGGCGCGTCTTGCCCGCATAGAAGGCGGTCGTGCGTCCATAATCATGCGCCACATCAAACATGCTGGACTTATAAGGCACATTGGTGTTCCCGGAATTGTGGAGCGTTTCCGTCGCGGTCGGAAAGTTATTGTTGTAACCATGATGCGTGGTATTGGGCAGACCGGCCGGTTGGAATACCGGGCGACCCGTGAACATCGTGGTGTGATTCGGTACCGTTTCCGAAATGTCGTAGTCGCAGCGCGCGTTCATCGTAAACGCCGCCTCGTTCATCAGCCGGACGAAACTTGGGAACTGGTCCGGCGCATTCGTCACATAATTCCGCAGGTGGACGGCCGCAAGGCCATCAAGGCTGATTTGCACAACGTGAGTCACCGCAATGTCCGCTGGGATCGCCGGATTTAATGTGTAGCTCCATCCGCCGCCGGCAAAGGCGTTCGCCGGCGACGCCAAATCGGCGATGCCGTGTCCCGGCGCGAACACGACCTGCACCGCGCCCGTCGCCGGCCGGCTGAACGTGAACGCGTAGGGCCCACTGCCAGACCCGGTCAGGCCTTGCGCAGGAGCGTCGTTAATTCGCAAATCGCTCGCATCAACGCCCGTCACAGGCTCGTCGAAGTAAACGCTGATCTTCGTAAGGTTCTTCACCATCGCGGACGCCGGAGGATCAACCCGCCGCAGTGATGGCGCTATCCTGTCGCTCGTTGTATACGACCATGTTGCACTCGGTTCGGCTGCGTTAAAGGCATAGGGCGGAGTTCCGAGATTCACGATGCCGTGATTGGCCGCCCACGTCACATTCGCCACGGTTGCATTCGGCGGCGTGCAAGTGAAAGTGTAACTCGCGTTTGTGCCAATCACGCTGGTCGCCGGAACGCCGTTGATCAACAAGTCAGCGGCATTTACCCCGGTGACAGCCTGATCGAAGGTGACTTCAATTTGCGTAATTGTCGCCACAAAGGAACCGGCTGGTGGCGTTTGCGCAGCGACGACCGGTGGCGCATTGACGAACACACGGTTTGTTTGAGAGATAACGGTCGCGCCGAGACTGTTTGTGGCGACGGCGTAAATGGCAAACGTCCCTCCGTGAAAATCTGAATTGATACGATAAGGCTCGGCTGTCGCTGCTCCAATAAAACCCCGCGTCGCGTCGAAGAAACCAACACCTGTAATAGTCGCATCCTTGCCAGCGTAGGCTGAAACCGAGAGTGTCACATTGGTCGCGCTCCCATAAGACGTTCCGTTGGTCGGAGTCAGAAGAACGATTGTGAGGGGTACATTGGTCACTGTGAATGTATTAGTGGCGGAAAAGTAAATCTCGCCGCTGCTGTTTGTTGCAATGGCGTATGCGCTGTAAGTGCCCGGCGCCACCTCTTTGTCCAGAGCGTACGGCAAAGTCAACGCGCTGCCGAGCGCGCCCGCGGTCACGTCATAGAAGCCTATGCCGCTGATTCT
Source organism: Verrucomicrobiia bacterium (assembly GCA_035275085.1). Lineage (GTDB taxonomy): Bacteria > Verrucomicrobiota > Verrucomicrobiia > Limisphaerales > DATENK01 > DATENK01. The sequence continues at coordinate 3,428 of DATENK010000577.1, forward strand.
CTCACCCGGTGCGGCGGCGGCATTGGCGACAAATCGCACAGCATTCGTATCCGGCAGGCTTTGTCCATCCGCGGGACTCAAGAGCAAGCATGAGCCATTCGTTCCTGTAATCCCAATGGAGAAATTATCGAGATTTAAGGCATCATCAGGGTTCGACGTGCCGTTTTCATCCGCCCACAGCAGATAGAGCTTGCCGCCATTCGTCCACGGAGCGGTGAAGCCGACGTTCGCGATCAGGTTTCCGGACCCGGTTTGCGAGAGGGCACTAATGACCGACCAGGTGTTGGGGGCTCCTGACAAACTGTAATACACCCGATGACCGATCACCTGCTCCTGAGAAGCGGCGACGCGATTGGAAAAGTTATATCCGATCCGCGCGCCGGTCCCGTCTGTTCCGGTATCGTTCATCAGTGTCGCCAACAGCAACGTCGCCGCGTTTTGAGCAGGCCGCGTTTGGAGATAACCGCCCGCACTGGCCCAGACGGCGCCCGCGCTTCCCAGGGGGGGATTTCCAGTTGCGCTGGCGCACGGCGCGGTGATCAGCGCGGCTGAGTTTGTCTGGACGGCGCTATCCAGAGCAGCGGCTGTTTGAATCTCTGTCACGCCGGTGGTTCCGGCGCTGCCAATCGAACGCGTCGAAAAATCAACCGCGGCGGGTTGGGAGGAGAAATCGTTAGTATACCCAACGGCGGTGACACTTGCCGCTCGTCCGCCTAAAACCCCCAGCAACACGAACAGAAGAGCAAAGAGCCTTCGGGGATTCATTGTGTCAATTATACGGATTTATGCGCAAAAAGCGCCTAAAATCCGCCAGGAAGCGCGAAGTTTTTAAGCTTTCCAGACCGCGCCGGGCTTCGTCTTTAGCCCGGCCATGGCGTTGCGGGTATCGATAATGCACCCGTGCCAGTCGGCGAGCTCCTGATAATTGACATCCTTGTGCGCTGTGGCGATGAGGACGGCATCGAAAGCCGCGATGGTTTGCCGATTCCATTTCACCGATTCCAAGCCGGTCCAGTCGGCGTGTTCGCGCGTCGGCTTGATCACTGGAATAAAGGGATCGTAATAGGCAACTTCAGCGCCGCGTTTCTTCAGTGAATCGAGCAAAATGAACGTGGGCGACTCGCGCATGTCATCGACGTTTGCTTTGTAAGCCAGGCCGATAATGAGAACGCGGCTGCCTTTGACCGGTTTGGCCTGATGATTCAGCGCTTCGGCCACTCGGTTTACCACGTAATCCGGCATCGACGTATTAACCTCGCCGGCCAGCTCAATGAAGCGCGTGTTCTTGCCGTATTCGCGCGCTTTCCACGTGAGATAAAACGGGTCAATCGGGATGCAATGCCCGCCAAGGCCGGGCCCGGGATAAAACGCCATGAAACCGAACGGCTTGGTTTTGGCGGCGTCGATGACTTCCCACACGTCAATGTCCATGGCGGAATAAACCGTCTTCAATTCATTGACGAGGGCGATGTTCACACCGCGAAAAATATTCTCAAGTAACTTAGTGGCTTCAGCGGCGCGGCAGGAAGAAACCGGCACCAGGGTTTTAATCGCCATCCCGTAAAGAGCCTTGGTCTTCTCCAGGCACGCCGGCGTGTAACCGCCGATGACCTTCGGGATCGTGGCGACCACGCTGTTGGGATTGCCCGGGTCTTCGCGTTCCGGCGAAAAGGCGAGATGGAAGTCAACGCCGGCCTTTAAGCCGCTGTCCGCCTCGAGCACTTCGCGCAGATCAGTATCGGTCGTCCCGGGATAGGTTGTCGATTCGAGCACGACCAGCATGCCGCGCTGCAGATGCGGCGCGATCATGCGGCCAGTTTGCAGCACGAAGGACAGGTCCGGTTCGCGGTTCTTGTTCAAGGGGGTCGGGACGCAAATGATCACCGCCGAGGTTTCCCGCAAGCGGCTGAAATCAGTCGAAGCTTCGAACTGCGATTGCTTTCGCATGTCCGCGATGGTCTCGCTCTGGATGTGCTTGATGTAGCTCTTGCCCTTGTTGCACAAATCCACCTTCTCGGGATCAATATCCAACCCGATTACCCGCGCGCCGCTCCGCGCAAACTGCAAAGAAAGGGGAAGCCCCACATAACCCAAACCGACGATTGCGATTGACTGCATAAATTTTGAAGCCGTGGCGGCAGTTAACCACAGATTACGTGGTCAATCAAATGTGAATACCACCGGGCTATTGCGGCATAAACCATCCGTAATCCCACGAAAAATAGCTGGTCAACGCCTTGTCCTTCCTGTAATCAGCGTGCCCAGTAACCAAAAAGCCGGTCGGGAGACCGGCGCTACAAGTTGTGAACCATACGGTCCAATATATGCAGTCCGAGGCGGCTGAATCCGCCATCGAGATCGGGGTTTTGGTCAACTGCATCATCCTCGATGCCATCGAGGCGAAGGCCAGTGATATCCATATCGAACCGTGGGAAAGCACCCTGGCGGTCCGTATTCGGCTCAGTGGTGTGCTCACGGAACTTGTTCATCTCCCGTTGGATCTGATGGATAAGATTTCCGGCCGCTTCAAGGTGATGGCAAGCCTCGTGAGTTATCAATCGGATATCCCGCAGGAAGGCCACGCTTCGGCCGGCCCCGAATTGGGCGGAGTTGAACTTCGTATTTCGATTTTCCCAACGACGCGCGGTGAAAAGATCGTTGTCCGTCTTTTCGACCCCAGCAATCGCAGCTTCGACATGGCCACCCTGGGCTTCGACGACGAGACGTTGCAGACGTTTAACCAACTGCTGCATCGCCCGAGTGGTTTGATGTTGCTCACCGGCCCAACTGGTTCAGGGAAAACGACAGCGATCTACTCCGCCCTTTACTCGATTGTGCAACGTTCCGGCCCCGCCGTTAGCATCAGTACGGTTGAAGATCCGGTGGAGTTCAATTTGCCGATGATCGCTCAGGCACAAATCAACCCCGGGCAAAACTTTACTTATCCGATAGCGCTGCGGTCGCTGATGCGCCAGGACCCGCAAGTGATCATGGTCGGCGAAATCCGGGATCCCGAGACTGCCAGCATCGCCGTGCAAGCAGGTCTGACCGGGCACCTGGTCATCAGCACCATCCATAGCGGCATTGCCGCGGGCGTGTACGCGCGCTTGATCAATATGGAGATTGAGCCCTTCCTGCTCGCTTCCAGCATCATTGCGGTTTTGGGCATTCGCCTCGTTCGGAAAAACTGCACGTATTGTTCCGAGACCTACCAACCCGAAGCCAGCCTGATGCGCTTGGTCCCCGAAGAGATGGCTGGGAAAATCGAATTTCGGCGAGGCACCGGCTGCAACGAATGCCTACAAACCGGGTTCAACGGACGCAGCGCGATCACCGAACTGATGGTAGCCGACGAAGTTTTCCGTGATGCCGTCCTTCAGAAACTTCCCACACGCTCGCTGCAACAGGTCGCGATTAAGCAGGGTATGCGTACCCTGTGGCAAAATGGCATCGCGCGCGTCGCCGCCGGCCAGACCACCATGGAAGAAATTCTGCGCGTTGTTGCTGTGGACCAACTTTAACAGTGTTCGTCAACGTTTTAGGGATTCTGGCGTGCCTCAGTTTCGTACTGTTTCTTTGGCAATTCTTTCTGGGCATGCGCTTCAGATCAAACCTAACGTCCTCAGCAACCACTTTTCCACCAATAACAGTTCTCAAACCTCTCAAAGGATGCGACGCGGAAACGGAAGCTTGTCTGCGCACATGGTTGGAGCAGGATTATCCGGGGCCGGTGCAAATCCTGTTCGGTGTCAATGCCGAAAATGATCCGGCAGTTACGCTCGTTCGCACTCGGCTCAAGTCCGACGTGCTTGTCTGCCCGAAAGGGCTCGGGCCCAATGCCAAAGTGTCAACCCTCGCGCAACTCGAACCGCTGATTTATTACGATCTGATCATCGTCAGCGACGCCGACGTCGCTGTTCCCAAAGATTTCCTCCGCCAAATCGCAGCGTTTTTCGAAGCGCAACATCCTTCACTCGCAAGCTGCCTTTACAAACTTTCCGGCGCTGCCAACTTCGCGATGCGCATGGAGGCATTCATGGTCAATTCGGATTTCTGGAGCCAGGTTTTACAATCCATCGCACTCAAACCGATGAAATTCGCGCTGGGCGCGGCGATGATTGTCACGCGTGAGGCGCTGGGGAAGCTGGGTGGCTTTGGCGCAATCGTTGATTATCTCGCGGACGACTTCCAGTTGGGGTATCGAGTTCAGGGGAAAGTCGCCCTGTGCCCGGCGGTGGTCGAATGCCGCTCGTCTCCGATGACCTGGGGGGAAATGTGGACCCATCAAATTCGGTGGGCGCGAACGATTCGGGTCTGCCAACCCGCACCGTTCTTTTTTAGTATCGTCAGCAATCCAACGATTTGGCCCATCGCCTGGGCTGCAGCTTCGGGCGCATGGATTCCTATCTGCGGCATTCTCGCGCTGCGCGGAATCGCTGGCGCCGTCCTGGAACGGAAACTCAGCGGTCGCTTCCACGTTTCATCGATCTGTCTTGCTCCTATAAGTGACTGTCTACGGTCGATTTTTTGGGTGCTTGCCTTTGCTGGAAACCGCATCCGATGGGGTGGACGCACTTTTCGGGTGTCGCGCGGTGGAAAATTAAGGGCAGAAACAACAGGAGGGTGAAGATTCCGAACCTCGCTGCAGCCAAACCCAGACCGTGCTGAACAGCTTTCGTTCGTTCCCTTCACCCTCCCGAATTTGCATTCGATGCCGCTGACGGACCCTGAAACCGGGCGGGTGATCCCGGAATCGGGCCCATGCCTGCGCCGCGCGCCCGAACCCCGGAGGGACGGCGGCGCAGGCCCGGCCACTAATGGTCAGCGCTCGAATGCGTGCTGCGCTGCCCAGGGAAATTCAACTACGGGTGCGACGATCATCGTGAGGCCCTTTAGGGGCGATTTTCTTCGAACTGAACGGAAACAAGTGCGGATTGATCGCCTTCTTGACGATAGTGAGCGTGAAACTCCCGCGATTTGAGTGAATAAAACGCAGCGGGATATGTCCATTTGCTTTCATATCAGTTGTTCTTTCTACTCATATTCCGGCTTATCCAGTGTAATAGCATCAGCCTTGCCACCTCATTTTGAGGGCGGTCGGTCGTCGGATTCCTCGTTCGGGCACCCTTCGAAAAATCCGTCATAACGGCACATTTGCGATTTTCCTAAGAAAGTCGCAAAAACATCCGTCACACGATCCGTCACAGAGCCAGATGAAACGTCATACCCTCTGGAGCCGCCCTCGCAGCGAGCGTCATTCCCACGCGATGTTGCTAGGCGAAACGTCGTTGAGATAAATTAGTGACGCTTCTCGCCAGCAATCATGTGCGTCCAACTCGTAACGCCAGAGGCCAAGTCACGGAGCGGGCCTTGCCGGTGTCGCCCCAGACACTGGATAAGGCTATAGAAAGGGGGTCAAGCGGGTTGCGGGCGTTGGCTTTGATGTAGCGGTTCGTCGCTGACCAGGTGCTGAAGTAGCCGATGAGTTGGTCGAGGGTCCAGTGCGCTTCCATGTGGAAGATCGGGGGAGTGGTTTCGGTGAAAGGAAATGGAATGGTGCGATAGCCTTCTTCGAGGAGCTTGCGTTCGGGCGGCCAGTAGGGGCCGACAATG
>DATENK010000578.1:0-11245 GCA_035275085.1 Verrucomicrobiia bacterium
TTTCATGCGTTGGCGACGCGAAACGAGGACCTGTACTTTTATCGCGGCGCGCCGATTGAATTTTGCGAAGTCGCGTCCATGGCGATGGAGTTGCTTGGCGACGAGTTCATCGAGGAGTTTTACGCGCAAAACGATGCGAAGCGCGCGCGGCGCGAGCATCTGGAAGGGATCGTTAAGTTCTTTCCCTGGATGGCGACGATCGACGCTTTCCAGATTTGGATTTACCAAAACCCGGGTCATTCGCCGAAAGACCGCACCACATTTTGGCTGAAGCTCATGAATCGATTCGGCGACGACGTCGACTGGACTGGCTACGAAGAGGTCCGGGCGCATCTTTGGCATCGTCAACTGCACATTTTCCTGCACCCCTTCTATTATGTGGAGTACGGCATTGCTCAGCTTGGCGCGTTACAGGTGTGGGCGAACTCGAAGAAGGACAAGGCTAAAGCGTTGAATGCTTACAAACGCGGACTCGCCCTCGGTGGTTCGCGTCCGCTGCCGGAACTCTTTCAGGCTGCCGATTGCCGCCTCGCGTTTGATACGAACACGATCAAGCCTTTGGTTGAATTGGTCCGCCGCGAGTTGGAGAAGGTGAGTTGAAGTAATCCTTCAGCTTCTGTAGCGCGCGAGCGCGGTGGCTAATCTGGTTCTTTGTGTCCTCGCCGAGTTCGGCGAAGCTCTTTGAAAAACCAACAGGGATGAACACCGGATCGTAGCCGAAGCCGCCGCTGCCACTGGGTTGCATGGCAATGTGTCCCTCGCACGTGCCATCGAAAGTCCGCACCGAATCGCGCGACACTAACGCAAGCACACAACGAAAGCGTGCGCTTCGTTTCTCTGGCGGGACATTCTCCAGCAGTCGCATTAATTTGGTGATGTTGGTCGCGTCCGGCGCGTTGCCCGTGGTTGCATCAGTCGCGGCGAAACGGGCCGAATGCACTCCGGGCGCACCGTCCAACGCATCCACTTCCAAACCGGAGTCGTCCGCTAAAACGATGACCTCTGGTTTGCCCAACCATTGCGCCAGTTGCGTTGCTTTGCGCGTCGCATTGCCCGCGAATGTGTCCGTATCCTCGATCAGTTCGGGCGCATTCGGATATTGTTTGAGGCTGTGCACACGAAACCCCTTGCCCAGGATCTCCTGAATTTCCTGGACCTTGTGCGCGTTGCGCGTTGCGAGAACCAAATCAATCACGGTTTGATGGAGATGGCATCAATCGGCACTTCCTGGTTTGTGCCCACGCGTGCTCGGCCGCGGATCGCATTTTGGAATGCATTCTGAGTCGCGCTCTGCCGATTATATTGACCCGTGCTGCGTTCGTTCACACCGGCGGGTTTTTGAGCCGGAGCCGGGGTCGCACTGATGAACGCATTGGTGTCCACCTGCAGAATGTTGGCTTCGATCGACACCTTCTGTCGGAGGCTCAAATTAGTGCCGACGGCGTAGAACATAAGCTGATTTTCTGCAGCAGGTGCAGCACTGCCGGCGACTGCTCCACTCTGACCCTGGACGGTGAAGCTCCGCTTCTTCACATCGTCGCCTGAAAGGATGTTTCCGACATAAACGGAACCGTCGCCGTCGATGACGCGCACCGCATCACCCTTCTGTTCGAGCTCAAACGTGCTGAGAACCTGTTGCTCTTTCGCAGCCTGAAGCCGGACGCCAAGCTGCGCCTCGACGTTCTTCTGCGTGTAGCGCGAACGGACTGAGTCGGCGTTGTTTGCAAAGACGGGGCGTTTGGCTTCGTCTTTGGCGACAGCTTCTTCACGGAGTAGCCTTACGGAATCCGCGTCTTTCCGCTGGTCGGCCATGAGTTCTGATTTCGCTTTGAATTCATCGCCTTCAACTTGTTTTGCGAGCCGATCGAGCGAGCTGGGTGGAACCAGCGGCGCAGTAGAAGAAGCTGCCGGAGCTGCGGGTGCATCGCCGACGGCGGCTAATTTTTCCCTCTCTTCTTTATCCGAGAGGCGAAGATCGCGCGGCTCGTTCGCCGCCGGCGGTGCGGTGCCCTGCGCCATTTCCATGACGCGTTGCCGCGGCAAGACGACGAGCACCAGCGTGACCGTGATCGCGACACAGGCGGTCGCGAACGCCACGCGCGGCCAAAACGCGATGAGGCGCTGCAGCCAAGAACCTTCTCGCGTTTGCTTATAAGCGCGGGCGACTTCAGCCTGCAACATCTGGCGGGTTGCCGGATGCAATTCCAATGGCGCGCCGGTTTCTTGCCGCCGCTTGGCGGCGTAGGCCTTCAGCGTTTCATCCATTTGTTTGTTCGGCTCGTCGGCCATACAGTATTAGACGGAACTAGCGCTGGTTTTCTCCCGTATTTCCGGGGCAAATACGCGTTGCACAATCGCGTCGAGCTTATCAAGGCACTTGCTAAGGCGCGAACTGACTGTTTTCGGATTCAGGCTGATCGCCGCGGCAATTTCTTCATAGCTTAAATCGGCAAAATAGCGCAGCTCGATGACCTCGCGGCAAGGGATGTCCAACTGCTGAACCGCCTCGCCGACCAAAGTGAGTTGCTCGGCCTTCAAGAGTGCTGCGTCGGGCGACGGAGCGCGGCTGGGGGGATCGATTGGCAAACTGCCGTCCCCGTTGCTCGCGTGCAACGGCACGGTGGCTTGGCCGCCGCCGCGCTTGGCAGCGTTTACTTTATCCCGGTAATCACGCGCTTTGTTTGCAGCGATGCGGAAGAGCCAGGTCTGGAACTGGCAATTGCGTTCGAAGGTGTTCAGGTGCTTGATGACAGTAAGAAAGGTTTCCTGGCAGATTTCTTCCACATCTTCGCGGGTGAAATTGTGCGCGAGTTGGAACACGAAACGGCCCGTCGCCGCGTAATGGCGCGTGAACAGTTGGTCCCACGCCTCAGCGTCGCCTTTGAGGCAGTTTTTCAGCAGGTCAGTTTCGGAAATCGTGTTCAACTTTATCCAAATAAAGCCGTGCAAATGTAAACTACGAATGCACACGAATGAACACAAATCCGCATAGCTGAATTACCGATTTGTGTCTGGCAATCGGGCTGAAAATTTGATATCGGTTATCGATCACCAATGAGAAATATTGTGTCTACGGTTGTGCTCTGGCTTGGCGTGGCGCTTAGTGTCACCGCGCAGGTGCCGCAGTTGATCACGTATCAGGGGCGAGTGAGCAGCGCGGGACAGCCATTCTCGGGAACGGGGCAGTTCAAGTTTGCACTGGTTGGCAATGGCGGGAGCCCGGTGTTTTGGCGCAATGATGGCGGCAGTGGAGCGGGGGAACCGGCAGTCGCGGTAAACGTTCCGGTTACAAACGGTTTGTTCACGGTGGTGCTTGGGGATGGGGCGATCCCGGGGATGGCCGCGCTTCCCTCTGGGGTATTCAGCAACGCGGCAGTTTACGTGCGGATATGGTTCAACGACGGAGTGAATGGGTCTGCGCAGCTTTCGCCCGATCAGCGGATCACCGCAGTCGGCTACGCGTTAATGACTGAGGGCGTACGCGCGGGGTCGATTACCGGTGCGAGCATCGCCGCTGGGGCTGTCGATGGTTCGAAGCTCGCGTCCGGCGCGGCAGCTTCCAATTTATTGGCGAGCGGACGCAGTTCATTAGTGAGCGGGGGGATCGTGTTGTCGGCACAAGAGCAGGCAACGAATCTCCTGAACGAGGGTTACACCAAGCTCGGCCGCGCGACCCTGGTGGAGGAGCAATGGCGACGGCTGACAAACGGACCACCAATTCTGCAAAGAGCGCTGAAGCGCAAAGCACATGTCGCCGTCTGGACGGGAACGGAGATGATTGTTTGGGGTGGGGCGGATGATACTCAGGCGTTTAACACAGGGGGGCGCTATAATCCCAGCACCGACACGTGGACCCCGATGAGCACGAATGGCGCGCCCAGTCCGCAGTTCGGCCCATCGGCGGTTTGGACCGGAACCGAACTTGTAGTGTGGGGAGTTTCCGGGCCGATTCGCGGTGGCCGTTACAACCCATCGACTGATACATGGTCGGCGGTGTCGACGAACGGCGCACCGAACCCGCGGTACTCGCATTCGGTGGTTTGGACGGGAACGTATATGATTCTATGGGGAGGGCTTGAAAATAACGCGTACGTCAACACAGGGTATCGCTATAATCCGGGGACGGACACCTGGTCGCCAGTGAGCGCGTCGAGCTTGCTGGTCCGCGCACTTCACACCGCAGTGTGGACAGGCACGGAAATGATCATTTGGGGCGGCTTCGAAAGTCACAGTTGCGGTTTTCTTTGTTTTACCCGGACCGATTACAACGATGGCGCGCGTTACAATCCCATAAGCAATACGTGGCAGCCGGTAACGACGGCTGCAGCGCCAATCGCGCGGAGCGATCACAGTGCGACGTGGACAGGGAGCGAAATGGTAATCTGGGGTGGCAGGAGCGGTTCGGGCACGACGAACGTCAACTCGGGCGCTCGTTACAATCCCAGTCTGAATAGCTGGACGCCAATGACGGATGTCGGGGCTTTGTCCGTGCGCCGGAATCCGACAATGCTTTGGACGGGAAGTCGGGTGTTGATTTGGGGCGGGTATGACGAATCCGCTACGACGAACTTCAACAACGGCGCGCGCTATAATCCAGCGAACAATAGCTGGCAGGCAATGGCCAGCAGCAACGGACCAGCTTCCCGGGGAGAGTACACCGCGATTTTTACGGGCGCAGAAATGCTCATTTGGGGAGGGCTGGCGATGAATCAACCCGGGACATTCGATGACCAATATATGGAGATTGGCTATCGCTACAACGCAACCGGGGATAGCTGGAGCACGATGAGCCCCTCGGGGGAACCCGCTGCACGCTTCGACCACACCGCAGTGTGGACCGGGAAGGAAATGATCGTCTGGGGCGGTGACAGTGGCGAGTATCTGTTGCGAACGGGTGGAAAGCTGGATCCGACTCGGCCGCTGACCATGGCGTGGTCGACGATCAACAGTACAGGAGCACCGAGTGCGCGCATCAATCACAGCGCGGTTTGGACGGGGTCGGAAATGTTGATTTGGGGCGGTGCTGGCGGTGGCACGGCATTGAACACCGGAGGTCGTTACAATCTGAATGGCGATTCATGGAGTGCGATTACGACGAATGGCGCGCCGCTCGCGCGACAGGGACATGTGGCGGTATGGACAGGCACGGAAATGCTGGTGTGGGGCGGGAACAATGGTTCGACATATTACAACAGCGGGGCGCGCTATAATCCAGCGACAGGAAGCTGGACAGCGATGCCATTGCCTAACGCACCCGCGGGACGTTCAGGCGCCACCGTGGTATGGACCGGATCAGAAATGATTGTGTGGGGTGGCCTGCGCGTCGGTGCCGGTTTCCCGCCCGTAATTACAATTTATGACACAGGCGGAAAGTTTAACCCGGCCAATAATACATGGACGGCATTACCGACGCTCAACGCTCCGTCGGGTCGGTTCGACCATACGGCAGTTTGGTCGGGCTCAGACATGATCGTGTGGGGCGGCGATATGAGCGCGCCCGACAGCGGTGGCCGTTACAACCCAGCGGCGAACTTATGGACGCCGCTGCCGACGGTCGACGTACCGGCGAGCCGCAGGCAACATACAGCGGTATGGGACGGCACGCAGATGATCATATGGGGCGGACATAATGGAACGAATGAAGTGAATACGGGGGGCGTGTACGATCCGAATGCAAACACTTGGCGGGCCATGACGACAACCGGTGCCCCACTGCAACGCATTGGCCACACGGCGGTTTGGGCCGGGGCTGAGATGGTGGTTTGGGGCGGCCGGTATTCTAATTCCCCGGTATTCGACGATACCTTCGGCTATGCGCCGGCTCGCACGATGTTTCTATATCTTAAACCTTAACGGTTACCGCTCTTCCTGTTTCAACGCGCCCCAGGCAGCTTCATTGCCGCCGCTGGAGGGGCAATGCATTAGACCCGTGGCAGTCCGCGTTCGCTTTCATGATACCGATGCCGTTGACGGAGGAGCATCTCGGGGGCACACTCAGAATATGAGCGAACCAACCGCTGTCGTTCGAACGCGCGTGGCGGTGCGGCGCCGAGCACTCGTGACCGTTGCGCCTTTGACGTTGCAAATCCGTGGTTTACGCGACTATTGCGGTGGTTTTAGATTGAGGCTTCCCTCTCGAATGTTCCTATAAAGCTTGGTTTGCCCACCCGTCTGGGTCACTACTAGATCGACGCGACCGTCGTGGTCGTAATCGCACGCGGCGGCGGCGAGTTGTTCGCCGTAGATTTTGATGCCGCTCTCCTGGCCGGCGATCGCTGTGAAGTGTCCGTCTCCGCTGCCGCGTAGGAGGAGGCCGCGGCCGGCGTCGAAGCGGGAGGTCTCAGGGTGAACGGCAAATAAGTTTTGCGCCAGGAAGAGGTCCAGTTTGCCATCACCGTCGAAGTCGGCGGCGCAAATGGCCGACACCGGGGCGAGTTGCGCTTCGGCGGGCAGGGGAATCGCTTCATAATCTTTGCCGCGATTGAGGAACAGAGTGGACTCAAACCAGTTCAGGTCGAGTTCGGTCATCTCTTTTAAATGCTCGCCATGGATTTCTCGGAAACTGGCTTTGGCGTAGGCGTCGGTCGTTGGGAACCGCTCGCGAATCCAGGGCAGGGCAGCCCCGACGAGGTGGAACGGTTGAAGGGGCAGGTCGTCATAGGCTTCTACCCAGCCCGAATCGGTTCGGAAAAGTCGGATTCCTTTTTTCCGGAAGCTTTCGTATTTGGTGTTCTGCCCGAGGTTGCCACCTACGTAATCCGGGCGGCCGTCGCCATTGAAATCGCCCACGGCGGCTGCGCGCCAGAAGCCGCGGTAACGCTCGACGATTTCTTTCGGCAGTTCGGGCGTGGGCAGACCTGCCAACTTGCCGGTCTGTAGACCGACGTTACGGAACCCTCCCTTGGTATCATTGCGAAACGAATTCGTGCCGACAGATAGATCTTCCCAGCCATCCCCATCCAGATCGACCCAGGCCAGCGTTGGTTTTGGCTGCTGAAGGATCGGCGACCACAAAGGAGAAAATTCGGGCACAGGTTCGACGGCCAGTGAGTGATTCAACAGGTCACTCACATCCGCGAAGTATGGAGTTCCGGCTTTAGGCGATTTTGCAGAAGCACCGCCTGGAGGCGGAACTCCGAACTGACTGATCTCATATAATGTGTTGCCTTGAGCGTTCGTGATGACGCTGCGACTGCCATTGCGCCAGATGACTTCGATAGTATCGCGCGGGGCGAAACAGCGTTGTGCCTGATCGCAGGAAAGGTAACGGCCGCCAGCAATCATTTCCTGGCTTTGCTCGCCGACTTTGATTCGAGCGCCAATGCCCGATGTGTTTGGAGCATTTCCTTTGAGCCGGACAGCGATGCGCGCCGCCGGGGCGTTGTTGCGGTATATGCTGGCGCCATCGTTCGAATTGTTGATCACCACATCCATATCGCCGTCATTATCGAGGTCGGCGAGCGCCATCCCTTGCGAGACGCCCCGCGCGTTGAAGCCCCATTCGGCACTCATGTCCGCGAATTTCAAATTTCCGAGATTGCGGAATGCGACGTTCGCGGTATCAAGGCGCGGGAACATTTTGCGAAGGTGCAGTAGTTCAATGTTTGAAAGCTTTTTATCGCGTTTGGCCAGTTCCAATTGCCTGAGCACATCGACGTTCATGCCGTCGCGCTCAAAGCCATTGGAAATGAGCAGATCCTCGAATCCATCGAGGTCCACATCCAGAAAGATCGGCGTCCACGACCATTCCGTCGCCTCGAGTCCGCTGAATTGCGCGATCTCCGCGTAAGTGCCGTCGCCGCGATTCAGGAACAACGTGTTGCGTGGATATTGCGGCCGCTGTTCGATCGCGTTCGCCGGGATGACTTCCGGGCGAATGTCAATGCGCTGCATGTGCCGGTGGTAGTGGTCACGACTCAACATATCCAAAACGAAGATGTCATCATAGCCATCACGATTTATGTCGGCGATATCGACGCCCATGGAAGAAAGAGAGCTCTGCCGGAACGCGAGCGGTTCAGCCGGCTTAAAGTTGCCTTTGCCGTCGTTCATCCAAACCCGGTCGGGCGAACGAAAGTCGTTGCACACGTAAATGTCCGGCGCGCCGTCCTGGTTCAAGTCGCGGAACATCACCGACAGGCCCCAATCGAAGGGAACGCCTTCAAGCGGCGGGCGCGGTGTGAAGTTACCTTTGCCGTCGTTGATAAGCAGCACGTCTTCCTCGCCATGTTCGTCGTGGGAAAAGCTGGCGCGTTCGCCGGTGGTGACGCGAAAAGTGAAGCGGTTCGTCAGTTCAGGATCGGTCAGCGGCTTCTCGTTGATCGAGACGACCTGTGGCTGGCCGTTGATCGTTTTGAAGTTGAAGCGAGTGTTCGGTTGATCGCGCAATGTGACGCGACGATAATTCGCCACATACAAATCCAGATCGCCATCGCCATCGACATCCGCGAGTGCCATGGAGGTGCCGGCGCGATTCTTGTTCAGGACTCCGGCGAGGGTGAAATGGCCTTTGCCGTCATTGAACAGCACATGCGTCCCTGCGACCCAGGAATTCACGATTAAGTCCAGATCGCCATCGCCATCGATGTCGGCGAACGCTGCGCCGCTGGCGTCCAGTTCTGGGAGCGCAACACTAGCGGAGGAGGTGATGTCTTCGAACTTCCAGCCACCGAGGTTGCGAAAGAGCTTGTTCGGTCCGTCGAGCGCGCAGAAATACAGATCGCACCACCCATCCCCATCTACGTCGCCGGCAGCGACACCGGAGCCGTTTAGAAGAATTTGGTTTGTGAGATGCCGCTCCTGCGCCAGGCGATTCGTGAAGGTGATGCCTGTAGCGTTTGCAGGCATCAGGGTGAAGCCAGGTTTGCCGGTCGAATCGACCTTTAAGGGCGTTGCGGCTCCCGCCACCATATAGGTCATTAACGGCAGCAGAAATGCGTTTCCGGGCAAGCTCATCCGCAGATCAAATTGTAAGCTCCGCCCATGAAGTTCCAAGTTCCAAAGTGGTGATTGAGGGTTCGAGAAACCGGTTGCTAGCTGGCGAGGGTTCTGGAACGTTGCCGCACGAATTTATGGGACACGTTAAGTTGCACATCCCGGGGCCAGTCGAGGTCAGCGAGAAAACATTTCGGGCGTTTTGTTCGCCGATGATCGGCCATCGCGGGCAAGGGTTCAAAGATCTGTACGCGAAGATTCAACCGCAGTTACAGAAGCTGCTTTATACGAAGCAACTGGTTTTCCTCAGCACGAGCTCAGCCTGGGGCGTGATGGAAGGGGCGGTGCGCAACCTCGTCGCGAAGAAAGTGTTGTGCTGCATGTGTGGCGCGTTTTCGGACAAATGGCTGGACGTGGCGAAGCGCTGCGGCAAAGAGGCGGAAGCGCTTCAAGTGCCTTGGGGTTCGCCCATTCTGGCTGAGGCGGTTGACGCGAAGTTGGCTTCGGGGCAGTTCGACGCGCTTACGTTGATTCACAATGAGACGTCCACCGGTGTGATGAGTCCCGTGCAACTGATCGCGGCGCTCAAGCTGAAGTATCCCGATGTGATGTTCATCGTGGACGCGGTGAGCTCAATGACGGCGGTGAAGCTGGAGTTCGACGCTCTGCAAGTTGATGTGTTGCTCGCCGGAACGCAAAAGGCGTTCGCGATGCCCCCGGGGTTGACGGTTTTTGCTTGTTCGCCGATGGCGTTGACGAAAGCGGCGAAGGCGGGCGATCGCGGGTATTATTTTGATTTTGTGGAATTCCAAAAGAACGCCGAGCAGAGCATGACGCCGAGTACGCCAAGCATCGGTCACGTGTATGCGCTCGCATCAAAGCTGGACGACATTTTCGCTGAAGGTCAGGAGGCGCGTTTTGAGCGGCACGCGCGGCTTGCGAAAATGACGCGCGATTGGGCGCAGGGACATGGATTTACGTTGTTTCCTGAGAAGGGGTATGAGTCGCAGACGCTAACTTGCGTGAACAACGGCGCGAAGCCCGGTGGCGGTCGCACAATTGATGCGGGGAAGTTCCAGAAGTTGGTGAAGGACCAGGGATTTTTGATCGACGGTGGGTATGGAAAGATTAAGGGCTCCACGTTTCGAATTTCGAACATGGGGGACGAAACGGAACAGACGATGCGGGAATTGTACACGGCGATGGATAAAGCGTTGAAGCAGGTTTGAAAGCCTCATAATCGACCAACTCCGAAGTTCGGCAAAATCGCGGTCTGGATTTTGTGGGTTATGGACTGCGGTGTCCCTGTTTCGCTGTGCCACCGCAGTCCAAAATGTTTCCTACTGGGCGGCCCCGACTCTCAAGTTCGCTGACGCAACAGGTGCGCTGGCGGTCTGCGCGGCCGCGCCCTGGTCGTACTCGTGGAGCGGACGAATCCAGATATTCCGGAAGCGGACGGGATTGCCGTGCTCGTAAAGTTCGATGAAGCCCTTTGGCGGATGGGGTTTCTCGTATTTGGGCGCGATCCGATGGCCGGTGCGACCGAGTAACTCGCGGCGATGATGAACGACGAGACCGTTGTGCAAAACGGTCACGTAACCTTTCTTCACGAGGTTGTCGCCTTCCCAGCGCGGCGTTTCGAAAATGATATCGTAGCTTTGCCATTCGCCCGGTGGCTTGGAAGCGTTTACGAGCGGAGGGGTTTGGCCGTATATCGCGCTGGCCTGGCCATCGGCGTACGTTTCGTTATTGTACGAATCGAGGACCTGGATTTCGTAGCGCCCATAAATGTTCACGCCATTATTGCCGCGGCCCTGCCCGCTGCCCTTGACTTCGGAGGGCGTGGCAAATTCCAGGTGCATCTGGAAATCGCCGAATTCGTCCTTCGTATGGATCACGCCGGTGTGCGTGGTCTCCATGTAATTGTCTTCGATTTTCCATTGCACTTCGCCTTTTGCGCCTTGCCACTTGGAGAAGTCCTTGCCATTGAAGAGCACAATGGCGTCAGCCGGGGCGGGCGCCATCAGGCTGAAGGTTTTGCCGGGCGTGACAACCGGCGGCTTTGGCCGGTCTGGATCATGCACGTGCCATTTTGTGCCGGGGATGATCGGGGTGTCCTTATAGCCCTCGGCGGCCGAACCGCCCATCGTGCTCGCAAACGCGATGCCCAAAGAAAGAATCCAGTATGTTTTCATGTGCGTTGACTATGCCTATGACGCGGGGCGGTGCCAACTCATTCATTGCGCGGGCGGGGCATGGTTGGCAATCTGCGGCCGTTATTGCACTTTAGAACGCAATGGCAAAAAGCAAT
>DATENK010000579.1:0-5133 GCA_035275085.1 Verrucomicrobiia bacterium
CGGTGAGACTACCGCTCAGCTTTTGGTACTGCTGGCCGAGCTTCGCCTCTTCGGTTTGTAGCGGAACATTCTCCTGGCGAAAAAGATCGACGTGTACCTGCCGGTCGCGATCGAACACTTCGTAGCGTTGCTTAGGCAACTGCTTGCGCAAGGGATGCTTCAGGTAAATCTCGGACAACCGGAACTGGCGCGGCTTGATTTGCGGTTCGATGTTTTCGACGAAGTGCAGATAGGCTTTCTCCGCTTCCGGGTTTTCGGTATGGCACGTCATCGCGATGTAACGACGCGAGCCTTCTTCATCGAACGCCGCCATCAATTCACTTCCCGCCAAGAGCCAGCGTTCCAGGTCCTGAACGGTTTTGCATTCCGCCGCGCGCTTTTCCAGCGCGTCGAACAACGGTTCGATCTGGCTCCATTCGCCCCAATTGATCTGGGCCGGCACAAAGTTGCGCGGCTTAAACGGTTTCAAATCTCCAAATGGCAATAAATTCATGCGACCAAACATGGCTGGAAAAAATCAAAAGGCAACCCCGGCAAGCGGAAAGTAATTAACGACGGATGAGGAAGAGGCGCGCATTTAAAACGAAAGGAAATAAGGCGAGCTTCAGCCCCGGATGAACACGGATTTGGGAAGAGATTAAGAGGAAGGTAAGACCAGGAAGATTTGCTGCTATTGCTCAGCAGATCGCCTGCAGCCCCTTCGTTCTATTTTCACATTTTCCCCACGAACGCGTTACAATGAAGTTGACCGGCTCACGTTCTGTGTGAGAAACATCGCATGATGAAAGGAATGGCGGGAGATCGAGCTCACAGGGTGTGGTCGCCTTTCATTGTTCTGGCAGTGGCCAAACTTTTTTCGGCAAGCGTGGTATCCGGCTGCACGATCTTTTTCGCCAGCTCGACGAACATCGTGCTGGTTGGCAATAACGAAGATGGCGAAGACAAGTTCCCTTCGAAAATGTGGTTTGTGCCGGCGGGGAAATTTGGTTATGGGCGCGTCTGCTTCGGATGGTATTCCCAGGCGCAAGGTGGGATGAATGATCGCGGCCTGTTCCTTGATTGGGCTGCGCTCCCTGATTCGCTTCCGCCGCCCAAAAAGACCGGCAAGCCACTACCCGATGGCTGCATGGCCGAAAGGGTTCTGGCCACGTGTGCAACCGTCGAGGATGCGTTGCGAATGTTCGAAAGCATCGATTACGTCGGCAACCCGGCACACTTTTTGGTCGTTGACCGTAGCGGCGATTCGATTGTCGGGGAATGGCTCGAAGGTGGTTTGAAACCCATTCGCAAAAAGAACAAGCAGGTCATCACAAATTTTCTCCTGACGAATCCAGAGCTGGGCGGCTTTCCCTGTCGGCGGTTCGAAGCGGCGACCACCATGCTCAACACCATGTCGGAGGTTTCAGTGACGAGTTTCTCCACGATTCTCAAGAACGTATCAGCCAAATGGGATGGTGGTGGTACAAAATACTCAAACGTCTATGACCTTGGCCGTGCTGAAGTGACCTTGTATATCGAACGAGATTTCGCTCATCCGCTTACGATCGGTTTGAGCAACGAACTCCGGCGCGGCTTTCACGAAGTGGACTTGCGCTTGCTCGCGAAAAATGGGAGGCGCGCACTTAAGGCGCGGGAACCCCAATGCGGGTCGGTTCAAGACCCGACAGCCATTGAACTCATCGCACGCTTCAACAAAGCACGTGGAGGTGAGTCAAAGCTCGACGCCGTGCGTTCCTACCGCATGAGCGGAACTGTCACAGAAGCCTGGGGCGACTCTGGAGAATTCGAGTTTGTTGCCGCTCCCGGCGGCCGCGCTGAAAAGGTGCAATTCCACAAACTCGGCACTTACCGAACCGGCTTTGACGGTACGAACGGCTGGCAGGCCGATCCTGGCGGCACGCGAGTGACGGCGGGCGCCATTCGCGAACACGCCAAACGCGACGCAGTATTCTTCAATTGGCGTAATGATCCGGAGCAATACACTTTAATGGAATCGCTCGGTGCGACGTTTTTCGATGACAAGGATTGTTTCGCGCTCAAGCTGCTGGCGAAGAGTGGCATTGAAGCCACGCACTATTTCGACATTAAGACGGGCTTGCTCTTGGGCGTTCTCACCACCACGGCGTTACGCAGCGGAACGACCTGGAGCCGGACCAATTTCAGCGATTACAAAGAATTCGGCGGAGTGTTGTTTCCCACGCGTCTTCGGTTCAACGATGAAGGGTACGACATCACAGCTAAGGTAGACTCGGTGAAGCTGAATAGTGTCACGGATTCAGATTCTACACCCGCATTGTGACAAGTTTCATCTCATCGTTCCACTGCGAGTTTCGCGCCCAACCCGACAAACACCGCGCCGGTGGCTCGTTTGAGGAGGGTGGTGGTTCGTTGGCTGGCCTTGAATCTCGCGATTACGGCCGAAGCAAACAGGACGAGCAACATGCAGTAAATGGTTCCATTCACGATGAATACGAGGCCCAGAAATAGGAAGGGCACGAATGTGCCAGCGGCCGTGCTCGGGATAAATTGCGGCAGGAATGCGAGAAAGAACACCGCGACCTTGGGATTCAAGACATTGGTCAGCACGGCCTGACCGAAGATCGCGCGGCGGCTTGCGGGTTTGAGATTCGGGTCGATCACCGCGCGCTTCGAGGAGTCGAAGAACATGCGGACGCCCAGGTAAATCAGGTAACACGCTCCGCACAGCTTCACCACCATGAACGCGGTGCTGGATGCGACGAGGATGGCGGAGAGGCCCAGGGCCGCGGCGATGGTGTGAACCAAACAACCGGTGCTAATTCCAAGAACGGAAAGAATTCCGGCATTGCGTCCCTGCGCCACCGTTCGCGCGAGGATATAAAACGTGTCGGGACCCGGCATCGCGTTCAGCAGCAAGCCCGCAACAATAAACAGCCCGAAGTGCTCAATTTGCAGCATGGGCTGTGATGATTGACAAATCGTCTGGAAAAATAAACGTCGGAATTGCGACGATCCATGGCGTTCTACCTCCCGCAATCGCTTCAATCCCGGCTGCGCTACGTGGCCGGCCATCCAGGAGTTTTCTTAGAAGATCTCTGACTTGAAATTGGTTTCAGTGTTTTGCGTCAAAAGTGACACGCGGAACGTGAAATGCGCACGCCCCAGTTAGAGCTTGCGGAGCCTGAAGATCTTGGTTCTGCCTTCCGGCGGCACGATTAAGCCCTTGTTCGGTCCGGTGACATCAGCCGCATTGGTCACCACCGTGACGGGCGTGAATGGCTGCGACAAGTCCTCAGCGCATTCGAGCACATATCCTGACACGGCAACCGGCGCAAGCACTTCGCATTGATCGCCGTTCTTGACCGCCGCCAGCACAGGCGGAGGAGGATTCGTGGTGAGCACCAGGCTGTATTGACCACCGGCCGCCAGCGCGGAGACGTTGTCTATCTGCTGACTGATATCGACGCGGCCCCAGCCGATGACCGTACCATCGCTTTTCAAGGCCAGCGCGTTGCCATAACCACCGGAAATCGCCACAACATTGCTAAGCCCGGTTGGGACGGCCGTAGACGGTGCACCAAACTGCACAACGGTTCCGTCTGTGGTCAGAGCAAGGAAGCCCGGGCCCACCGCTACTGCTACCGCATTGGACGGAGCGTTATATTGCTGGTAAGGCGGGTACGGCGGAAGCAGCGGCCCGGTGAAGACAGCGATAGATCCATCGGCACGCACCGCGAGTCCAGCCGCTATCGCCACTGCATTGGAAATGCCCGGCACAAATTCGCCGGTGTCCAATGACACAACCCGGCCGTCGCTTTTAAGGCCAAAGCCGCCGTAGTCCGAGCCCGCAATCCCAACCACTCCAAACACTCCCGGAGCCGGGCCTGGCTCTGGTGCCGAGCCGATAGACCAACGGGCGACCGTTCCATCGATCCTCAAGGCGTAGCCGGCGTCGAAGCGCCCGGCGGCGATTGCTACCACATTAGCGAGGCCGGGCAAAACCCATCCCCCGGGGACCAGTTCCACAGTTCCACCGTCACGGACAGCCAAAGCGTTGAACCTTCCCGCAGCGATAGCGATCATATTCGTGAGCCCGGGCGGAAGAAGCGCTCCACTGAGGTTCACCACTGTCCCCGGTGGAGACGTGGGCGGCAGCGAATACGAGTGAACGCTCAAACTCACCCCGGCACTCGTCACCGAACCGATCTGATTGTTGACTACGACGGAGTACACGCCTGCGTCTGCGCTGCCAACGTTTGCGAGAGTCAGGGTCGAATTCGTTTCATTGGCGAGAGGATTTCCATTTTTTCGCCACTGGTACAAAAGGGGCGGCACACCGTCGACGCCGACCGTGAACGTGATGCTGGCGCCGATAAACACGCTATCCCCGCGGGGTTGGCGGGAGATGGCAAGTTCGGCGGGGCGGACTGTTAGCGTAGCAACCCGGCTTGTGACTGACTCAGAGGAATAAGTCGTTACTCACCACCACGAAGTAACGACGTGTTTGGAGGCCCATGACGTTGCTGACGGTCAATGAGGCACCAGTCGCGCCTGGAATTGCGGTGGTTTGCGAGATCCGCTCGTACCACTGATATGAAATCGGGATCGACCCACGTGCCAGCACTTCAAACGTGGCATAGCTGCCCTCGTAGGTGAATGTCGACACAGGATCTTTCCAGATCGCCACCGCCGCGGGAACGATCGTCAGAGAACGGGGTTGAGTGCTTACAGAACCAAAGGGATTAGACACCGTAACATTGTAGTCGCCTTCGTCGTCAGGCGGCTGGACATCCGAAAGATACAGCAACCATTCGTTCTCTCCCGGCAAATCGACACCGTCTTTGTGCCACTGATAGCTGAATGGCCCAACCCCAGCCACCGACACCCAAAATGAATTCTCCGAGCCGGCGTAAACAGCGGTGGGTTGCTGAACGGTGAGAAGGCGTGGTGCGCCGTCTGCAAAGACGGCCAGGTTGTGGAACCAGCCAGCCGAAATCGCGGTTGCATTGGTAAAAGATTCAGGAACCTCGCCAATCTCTGGCCGATCGGGCCAAGAGAAGATCGTGCGATCGCTCCTGAGTGCCAACGTGTGCCAGGCGCCCGCGGAGATTGCGACTACATTGGATAAGCCACTCGGCACTTCGCGAGTGCCAG
>DATENK010000580.1:0-7627 GCA_035275085.1 Verrucomicrobiia bacterium
CATTAAGAAAGAACTTGTTCGGTTCTTGAGGGCGCAGCTTCGGCTGCCGGTCCATGTCCGGGAAAATGTAAACGGGCGGCTTGCGAAACGTGTGCCCGCGCTTGCCCAGGCCAACGCCAACGATGACCGCCGAGAGCACAAACACTAAGAGGAAATAGCGCATTATTCCCTCACCTCCTCAATGTGGCGTGCCCCCGCCTGTTCCAGCAGCCTCCGGGTTTCAAGATCGGAATATTTCGGATCAGTCGCTTCAATGGCGATGAAAAATTTATCGTGCGTCACTTGCGTGAACCGCGCGCTGCGGAAGAGCGGATGATACAGCCGGGGCAAACGGTTCAGGAACAGCATGCCCAGGAGCGATCCAAAGGACCCGAGCAGAATCGTGAGTTCGTACGCCACCGGAAACGAAAAGATCGGGCTGAATAGCGGCTTGCCACCGACAACGATCGGATAGTTGTATGCGTTCATGTACCAGATCATCAGCATCCCGCAGGTGAAACCCGTCAATCCGCCGAAGAAAGAAAACCAGCCCACCTTCGAATTCTTCAACCCCATGGCCTGATCCATGCCGTGCACCGGGAACGGCGTGAACACGTCCCAACGCCGATAACCGGCATCGCGAACGAGCGCGGCGGCATGCAACGTGTCGGCCGTGGTCTCGAATTCGGCTAAAAGCCCGTATCTGGCGGTCGCGCCATTCATCAATGGTGCCCTCCCGCTTTTGCGCCGCCCAACGGATGATGCGGATCAGCTTGCGGCGTGACGCCTTTGACTTCCGCGATCGCGATCATCGGCAAGAAGCGCATGAACAACAGGAACAACGTGAGGAACAATCCAAACGTACCGATGAACGTCCAGATATCCACCCAAGTGGGAATGAAGTACGCCCAGTTCGATGGCATGTAATCACGGTGCAGCGAAGTGACGATGATCACGAAGCGCTCGAACCACATCCCGATATTCACCACGATTGAAATGACAAATACGAACCACATCGTAGTGCGCGACCACTTGAACCAAAAGACATGCGGTGAAATGACATTGCACGTGATCATCGTCCAGTACGCCCACCAATACGGCCCGAACGCGCGATTCTTAAACGCGTACAGTTCGTAAGGATTACCGCCATACCATGCGATGAAGAATTCCATGCCGTAGGCGTATCCAACCATTGAACCTGTCGCCATGATGACTTTGCACATCAATTCCACGTGGCGAACGGTGATGATCTCTTCAAGGTGACACAGCGTCCGCAGCGGCACCAATAGCGTCAACACCATGCCGAATCCCGAGAAGATCGCGCCCGCGACAAAGTATGGCGGGAAGATGGTCGTATGCCACCCGGGAACCTGTGAAACGGCAAAGTCAAAAGACACGATACTGTGCACCGAGAGAACCAGGGGCGTGGACAAGCCCGCGAGTATCAGGTAAGCCTTTTCGTAATTGCTCCAGTGCCGGTTCGAGCCGGTCCAGCCCAGCGCCCCTATGCCATACATGAACTGGCGAATCCTGGTCCGGGCCCGGTCACGCATGGTCGCGAGATCAGGGATCAATCCCATGTACCAGAACAGCAAGGACACGGTGAAATACGTCGAAACCGCGAACACGTCCCACAACAGGGGCGAACGGAACTGCGGCCAAAAGCCGTTAAAATTCGGCAACGGCAACAGCCACCAACCAAACCAGACGCGCCCAATGTGGATCAGCGGAAACAAGCCTGCGCAGATGACTGCGAAAATCGTCATTGCTTCTGACGCTCGATTAATGGATGTGCGCCAGCGCTGCCGCAGCAAAAACAAGATCGCCGAAATGAGTGTTCCGGCGTGACCGATACCGATCCAAAACACGAAGTTGGTGATGTCCCAGGCCCAACCGACCGGGATCATCAAACCCCAAACTCCAACGCCGGTCGAAATCAGGTACGCCACGCACATGGCGCCGATGCCCAAAAGGATGACGCTTGGAACAAAAGCGATCCACCACCATAGCGGCGTTTTACCTTCGGCGACCCCGGCGATGTGGTCCGAAATCCAGCCGAATGGCCGGCGGTTCAATACCAGCGGCTGCCGCTCAAGTTCCACCGGCGTGCGCGCGACTACCACCGCCCCCTCGGACGTTGTCGGAACTGTGCTTACGACAGCAGCCATTAGTGCGTCTCCTTTCCGGCCTCGTGCGTGCGCCCTGTCGCTTCGGCAGCGTGATCGCCTTCATGCGCGCCGTGCGACTGCTTATCGTGATATTCTTTAATGTTCAAAGGCACTTCGTAATAGTCCGGCATCTTCGGGTTCGGATTGCGGATCCGCGCGAGGTACGTCAGGCGCGTGCGCGTGTCCAAAAACCCAAGCACGGTGTAATCGCGATCCTGCTTCTTGAGCTGCGAGACGCGGCTGTTCGGGTCAACCAAATTGCCGAAAACGATGGCCTCGGCAGGACAGGCCTGCTCGCATGCCGTCTTGATCGTGCCGTCGGGCACTTGGACATCACCGGACTGCCCGGCTTTGACTTTCTGGGCGATCTTCGCGCCTTCGATGCGCTGCACGCAGAACGTGCATTTCTCCATCACGCCGCGCATCCGCACACTCACGTCCGGGTTGCGCGCAAGCTTCAGCAATTCCCACTCGTCATCGGGCCGCGTGTGCGAATCAAATGGGTCCTTGAACCAGCGGAAGAACTGGTACTGGCCATCGTGCATGCTCGCGAGCGGACTCTTATAAAGATGGTTGATCGGCCGCTTGTTGAAATCGAAGAAATTGAAACGCCGCACTTTATACGGGCAGTTGTTTGAGCAATACCGGGTGCCGACGCACCGGTTGTAGGCCATGATGTTCAGGCCTTCCTGGTCGTGCACGGTCGCGTTCACCGGGCAAACACTTTCGCACGGCGCGTTCTCGCAATGCTGGCAAAGCATCGGCTGATGCACCACCTGCGGATCGTCAATCTGTTCTTTCGGCGCCTTGTCGGCGGAGCCGCTGAAATATCGGTCGATGCGCAACCAGTGCATCTCGCGATTGCGCCGCACCTGGTCCTTGCCAACGATCGGGACATTGTTCTCGCTTTGACACGCAAGCACGCACGCGTTGCAACCCACGCACGTCGTCAAATCGATTGACATGCCCCACTGATGAATCTCGCTCTTGGTATCGCGCCCAAGCTTCACACCCACCTGCTTGCCATCCGTGTCCTTGGCGCGATACGGATGCTCGTAAATCATCAGCGGCAAGCCGGTCTTCGGATCCTTCGGGATGTGCGCGCTGTGGGATTCCAAATCCATGTTCTTGGCGAACTGCGGCTCCTTGCGGAACTGATCGAGCGTGCCCTCGCGGATAATCGGACGCCCTTCCATGGAGCCATGCTCCTGCGTGCATGAAACTGAATACGTCTGGGCGGTCTTGGTGAGCTTCGCGCCGACCGCGAAATGGCCCATGTCCGCCGTCTTGAGCGCATACGCGTTATACATGCCGACATTGTGGGCCACGCGCCCGGCTTCGCGTTTCCTCCCGTACCCGTATTGCAACCCCAGGGAGTAATCCGCGAAACCGGGCTGCACCCAAATCGGCCCGCGCACTTTCTTACCGTTCAAATCGATTTCGACGACGTCCTCGTTCTTCAACCCGAACTCGTCCGCCGTCTTTCTGCTGATCAACACCAGCCCGTCCCAAACCGTCTTCGTGATCGGGTCCGGCATCTCCTGCAACCAGCCGTTGTTGCTGTAGCGGCCGTCGTCCAGCCGGTAATCCCGCATGAATACGACTTCCAAATTGTCTTTGCTCGGGGCGAGCGTTCCCGCGCGCGTGCCCGCATCAGCTTTGGGCTCGGCATTCGCAGGTTTAGCGGCGCTGTCTTTTAAAAAGCCGTCATGCAAAAACTTCTTCCAATGCTCCTCGTCCTTGCCACCGATTGACTGGAAGGTCTCGCGCACGATGTCGTAGCCGCTCATCTGCGCTCCGCCGATCCGCGCCAGCACTTCAATCTCGGTAATCCCACCGAAGAGCGGCGCAATCAATGGCTGGATCGGAACGAGCGTTCCGTCCGCCGTCCGCGCATCGCCCCACGACTCCAAATAATGGGCCATCGGCAAATGCCATGTGCTCGCTGCAAAAGTCTCATCTTCGAAATACCCAAGCCGGACGATCTGCTTCGCTTTGAGATTAACCGGAGCGTTGTACGCAGGGTTGCCACCCAGGATGACCAGCGTCTGCACCTGGCCGCCATCCATCAGTTTCCCAAGTTCCTGGATCGTGCCGCCCTGGTTCGGAACCGCTTCAAAATACAAAACTGTCTTGCCGACATTCCCGAGCGCCGCATTCATCGCATGCGCCAATGCATGCACCGCCGCCGGCTGGCGGTGGCCCGCAATCACCAAACTGGCGCCTTTGTTCGCCGCGAGATCCGCCGCGCATTCGGTAAACCACTTCCCGTTTGCGTCAAGGATCTTATCAAACGCTAACTCTAGCCCACGATCTCCAATATCACCGCCCTTCGCTCCTACCATTCCGGCCATACGGGCTCCCACTGCCTGAACGGCGCTCGTAGCAACGCGCAACCGGTGATCGGCGTTCGCCCCAGTCAGCGACATCACGCCTTCGACCGCATACAAGCGGTTCATGCTATCGCTGGGGTTCTTAATGCGGCGGCCGCGCGCAAAATTCCGGCAATGGAGGTGGGTGTCCGCTTCAGTGCCGATGAAATCGCAATCGAGGCTGAGGATCACCTTCGCCTGATCCATCTTGTAATACGGCCGCGCTTGTCCTGATTCCAGATCCACGGGCTCGTAGACGAACCAGCGCGCGCTTGGCAACTTTTGCGCAATCGCTTGCTGCAACCGCTGCCGCGATGGCGAGCTGCTGCGCTCCATCAAAAAACAGAGACCCTGGCCTTTGTTCCCCGCGGCGTCCTGGCCGAGCTTCGAAAGAAAATCCAGCGCCGCTTCACGCGACACTTCGTTCCCATTCTGCGCGAAGCGCTGCGCGCGATCCGGATCGTAAAGATTCAGGATCGATGCCTGCACGAACGTATCCGTCGCGCCGTTACTGTCCGGATGTTGCGGGTTGCCTTCGATCTTCGTGGGGCGACCATCATGCGATCTCACCAGCAGCGGGATCGCGCTGCCGCGCGTTGGCATCGCGGTCGCATAAAATTTCGGCACGCCGTGCGTGTAATTCTCCGGCTGCACGCCGAACGGCATGATCTTTTCAACCGGCCGCCGGCAACCCGCCAGGCCAAAGCCCGCCAGCGCAAAGGACGCCGACATGATCTTCACGAAATGCCGCCGCGTCAGCGGATCGGCAGTCATTTCGCTCGCCCCAGCCGGAAACTCGCGCTCCACGAATTCCCGGAACTCCGGCGTCTCCGCCAGATGATCCAGGCTCCGCCAGTACTTCATCCCTGACTGCGGCTCCGGACAAACTGGAGGAATCGTTTTCATTATCTATGGCAAGCGCTGCAATTCTGCGACGGATTGACCTTCATCTCGTCCGCCTTTTTCGTGAACCAATCCTTGGAAAGGTGCTGGTGCGGGTTCCAATCCAGGTCGGTCACTTTATCCTTCGGCCGCAAATTCTGCGCGGGCGCCCGGTGGCACTCCAAACAAAACGCCATGCTCAACGTTTTCTCGTGCCGCACCTCGTCCGCCTTGTTGATGTTGCCGTGGCAATGCACGCAACTGATCCCGCGATTGACATGCACGGAGTGGTTGAAATACACAAAATCCGGCAATTTATGTACCTGCACCCACTCGATGGGCTTGCCCGTCGCCGCGCTATCACGCACCAGCGCCAGGCGCGGATCGTCCTTGAGCACCTGATTGTGGCAGTTCATGCACGTGCCCGCCGCAGGCACATTCGAATACCACGAGCGCTCCACCGCGCTGTGACAGTACCGACAATCGATCCCCAGTTGATCAGCGTGTACCGAATGAGGAAATGGGACCGGTTGGATTGGGGTGTAACCGACCCGGGCATACGCGGGAGTGAAGTAATACCAGATGCCGCCCATGGTTGCCGTGCCCACCAGAAGTGCCCCCACGATCACCATTAACGGCAACCGATTCGTCCATCTCGGAAATATCGCCGGCATTATTTTGTCCCTACGCTAAGCAATCCATGACCAACCGCCGAAAACGCGCATTTTCCTGAAGAAAAGCCGCCCGTCAACCGTATTCGATCATCAATTTTTCGTATACAACCAACGCGCAGCATTAGAACTTCTGCTAACAACGCCAACGATCATTAAGCCCGTCCTTAATCCCCGTCAAGAAAGTTTGTGAAATTTTTCACAAGTTTCGTCCCAAGTAATTCCCAGCATTAGCTCAACTTCATCACGTCTTTTAACTTCCCATGCGGCAGCTTTACGTTGAGCGTTGAGCTTTCAAGGTTCGCTGCATTCAACCTTCAACTTGAAACCAGAATCAGTGCCTTGGGGGCCCGAATGGACGAGACGAAAGACCTAGATGTTATGCTGCTTTTTGACGTCGGCGATGTTGGTGACGAAATGGATGAAACGATCAAAGACCTCGGGGTCCCAAGCTTTGTTTTCGTACAGGTCAGCACCGAGCAGTTCGGCGCGACGGCGAGCAGGTTCGTCAGCCAGACCGGTGAAGACGGCGAGGACGGGGCGCGGCTTGCGATGCTGGGCCCACTGGAGCAGTTGAAAACCGTCGGAGTTGGGCATCGCGAGATCGAGAATGACGATGTCGGGATAAGGGTAATGTTTGCGGTCGTCGAATTGGCCTTCACCTTTGAGATAGCCGATGGCGCTCTGGGCGTCCTTCACGCGACCGACAATGTTCAGGCCTCGGATGCGGCGCAGGCTCCGCTCAAAGAGGAGGGCATCATTGTCCGAATCCTCAACGAGCAAAATCGATTTGGCGGCTTTGGTATTTGAATCGTTCGCGATCGCCATAGCGATATCGGCGGTATTGTTTCCGAAGCCTATTCAGCGGTCAAGGGGGGCCAGGCGCAAAAAAAGTACGTAAGTACTATTTTGTAAATAAAGCATAAGTACGAGATTGCCGAACAGGGGGTTTTTGGGGGAAGATCAGCGCGATCCGGACGGCAGATCGTTTCCTTCAGCGGGGTTCCCCTACCCCCACCTCCTTGGCGTCTGCTGTCCGCGATTACTGGAGAAACAACTGCCGCGCATGAGGCCGCTTGTACGAGGGTCTTATGCGCGGCAATTGTTTTTGGGGCTACATGAATAAGCTGAGAAGTCAGCCCCCGGAGGAGCAAAGATTAAAAATTGATTAATGTAACGTTAATTAGGCAGCCGCCGACAGGCCGCAACTTGATCTGAGGCCAAGGGCGTGGACCTGTGTGTTTCCTTCGTAATTTAAATGTGCTTTTAAGAAGAATGCCGCGTTCACCGATATTATAGGAGGACTTTCATTAAAAGTTTTTAATGAAATTTTAATAACCGCGGCGGAGGCGAGGGGGGTCTTGCCCACGCCGCACCAACGAAAGAGCAGTATGAAAACGAGATCAACGAGACGAGCCGGTTTTACCCTGGTGGAAATCATGATCGTTGTGGCCATCATTGGTTTGCTGGCCGCGATTGCGATTCCCAACTTCGTCAAAGCCCGTACGGCGTCCCAACGCAATGCTTGCATCGCCAATATGAAACAGATTGAAGG
>DATENK010000581.1:0-4200 GCA_035275085.1 Verrucomicrobiia bacterium
CGAGCACGAGGACACCGCGTAAATCCGGGTTCCGATGAAAACCATTACTCTCCTGCTGTTGCTGGCGTGCTCGGTAGCCGTCAGCGCTCCACACCGCAACGACTCGAAAGGGAAGCATATGCCCGATAAATTCCACCCGGAGCGGACTCTTACCGTTGATTTGGTGGCCCTGTTTGAATTCGAAGAGGACTTCGACCAGGACTTTGCCGCAGTCAATTCCGTGCCACCAAACGATACGTTGGGGCCGGATACAGGCCTTGGCTTGGTCAGAGCGCATGTTGCGGCGGGGGTCGTGGAACGAGCGGTGTACTTCGATTCAGCATCGAGTTACTTCTACGGACCCGATGCCTCTAGATTCAGGACCGGGAAAGACAAGACGATTTGCTTCTGGCTGAAGCTCTCGCCGCGCAGTTCTGGCAACTGGCGGTTCATCGAGAAGAACACCGAATATGCCTTTGAGGTGAGCGCTACCACCCGCCGACTAACCGTGTTCGGCGACTTCGGCAGTTTCTTCACGCACATGAAGGCGCTCGATCTGGACACATGGTATTTCGTCGCCTTTTGGTACGATGTCAGCCTCGGCAAGAGTTATGTGCGCTTCAACAGGGATATAGCCGAGTCTGGCGCTTTGAATTCTGTGGTGACGCCCGCGGGGATCGCCGTCGGGACGGAAGGCGTGACACTCGATCAGCTTGGCTTTTGGGATCGAAGATTGAGCGGCGCCGAAATGGATGCTGTGTACAACAAGGGCCACGGAATCGCCTACGCGGATATGGTCGAAGCTGCCGAAGGAGACTCGTGCCGCGCGGCGGTTTGCACCTGTGACTAAGGCGGCCGCGCATCTTGCCAGCCTCCACGAGTGCGGCCACGTCGTAGCCATTCTGCGCTATGGCGGTACCATAGAATCGATCGAGATCAAGGAACGCGACTGCCCCGAATGTCCAACCGGTAAAGCCCTGGGCGTAGTCCGGTACTCGCTTCCCATCGAAACCCGCCGCGATGCCTTCCAAGAATTGATCGTGCGTTATGCCGGCGGAATTGCCGTCCGGCGGGTCTATCCGCGTTGCACTGGCGATTCGGTAGGCGATGAACAGCAAGCCGATGCCCTGCTTGCGCAATGGTTTCCAGACACACGCGGCCGCGATCAGGTGAAAGCCCGTGCGCGTATCCTGGCTGAACAAATCGTTACTGAGGAATGGCCCCGCATTACCGGCTTGGCGCTCGTGCTGATGAATTGGCGAACGATGACCGGGGAGCAACTCGCGGCCGTGCTGCCATCGTACAAGTAGCGAGTTATCGTGCTCGCAAACCGCCTTGGGTGACCCACGCAGCGGGCGCGGAGAATCCTCAGGAGTGTGGCACGTATGGATAGCGTGTGGGAGGATCGTCAGGCCGCCCCGCCCTTCCTGCGCCGACAGACCATCCCCAGGGCCGGTCAACCATTGGTGGGTCACTTGGGACGGGGTGTCCTTGTCCTTCACCGGAGCCGGTGCACGTCCCCGGGTACGCGTTTGCACACACGTTGTCGGTAAACTCTTGGAGCGTGATTGTGGGGTATCCCTTGGCCTGATTATACCGCGTAACCTCTGCGAACATCGGGCCGAGGGCGTGATGCCGCAACACGGCCCCGGAAAGCGGATGCTTAAACACCCATGCCCCACCGTGGGGCACCAAAGAAGGGTCCTTCACTTCAGCCATAAATTGAATATACAGCTTGATGCGTCGGGCTGCCGCAGAATTGCTAACGCTTGCGGCCCGCTGCTGAACCGGGTTCATCCTTACCCGGAGTTATTCACCCTACTGAAACAACCGCTTCAACACGGCCCGTTTTCTGCGGTGGATATTGAGTGAATGAACAGTGAATGAAGAGTGAATAACTAACCGATAAGGGAGGAACATCTTTTTTAAAAAAATCGTTTACTGCGCGGACGGTTAGGTGAGACTGGAAGTCGAATCGGCGGGTAAGGCCGGGATTCATGAGCAGCACGGCTGCTAGCGCCGTGGGCTGTCCGCACCTGCCCGCCGATTCTCAGATTTAGAGACTGATAGCGACTTCCGTCAATCAAAACTTGTGCACAAGACCCATTTGCAGGAGATGGATTATTTCACTATAAGCAACTTACAATTAGATGTTGACCCACTTTCCCGTTTTGCCGATAACCGCATTAGCCGTTCAATACTGTGCGGCAGAACGAAAGGGAAGATATGTTGAACAGACAAAAAGCGGAGAGGGACATTCCGCTTGCCGCAGTAAGGATACTTAAAGAACCACCGCGGGATGAGTTGTTCCGTCTGCTCGATCTGGCGCTGGTCTGCGTCCTGGGTGGGCCACGTTGCGACCTTCACGCCCATGCAAAGGATTTGCGAGGCCAGTTGTCCAAGCTCAAGGCTCGCAACGGATCAAAGACACTTCAAGGAGAAGCGCCCCGCGCCCGTTTGTAGACGATGGCGCCAGGGGCACACGCAGCCGCGCGCTTCGCCAAGGTTCAGGTGCGCGGCTTTTCTTCTGGTAATTCCAAGGTGTAAAACCGCCTGCGGATTGTCTTTCCGTTCGTCAGTTGCACGTACGCCGTACCCATTGGTGTATCGATCTGAGGTATCGTCCTGTTGTCCAATGGCGAACTAAAAACGTATTTGCCACCATGCGGTTCTAGGACCAACGAACCGCCGGAATAAATCTGGAACGTGGCTTCAACTTGGCGCGGTTCTGCAACGCGCGCTAGGAATGGCACGACAAGATCAATACCGACCCCCTCAACGCGGCAAGGTTTGGCCCCGTTGTTGACTACGGAAACCTCGATCATTATGGGCCGACCGCCTGCATTGAAATCATGATACATCTGCGCTTGCACCTCCACTTTTGGCCGATCACGCCAGAAGTTTATGGACGAAAGCACAAGAGCACAAAAGGCCATGAGCGAATTGATTATATCGATCGTCGTGATGTCCTTCACTTTTCCTCCGGCTGAATCGGCCCGAGCCATTGGCCTTGCGCCCATGACGAAACCGGATGCGCTTCGGTGACGCGATCACTCCCGAGCACTTCGACCCACAGCGGCCCGGCGATTGTGCGTTTGACCAACTTCAGGACTTCCGCCTTGCTCTTGGGATCCTCGCGCCACCAGTAAAGCCCTTCGACAGTCGGGACTGTTTTGGTCCATTTCACGGTTGCGCCGTCAGATAGAAGAAGTACACCAGCAGGGCGAACCCGCCGGCAATGCAGACGTTGGCGAAAATGTTCCACCAGTCCATACCGGCCCATCATGCCGCGATCACCGATTTAACACAATGCGTGACACGTGCCCCAAAAAGAGCTATCCACAACTAATCGTGAGCGAGACGATCTACATCAATTTTCACAGCGGGATTAATGAGTCTGTCGTGAATAAGCTCATGGCCGCCATAGCGGAGATCGTTGGCCAAACCAAACCTGGATGTCTTTACTTTCTGTTTTCTTCAGGGGGCGGCAATGTGGATTCTGGCATTGTGTTGTACAACTTTCTACGGGCACTGCCGTGCAAAGTGGTAATGCACAACACGGGTGCGATCGACTCGATTGCTACCGTGATTTTTCACGCGGCGGACGAACGGTACGCTACGCCGCACTCCTCGTTTCTGTTTCACGGCATCACGTGGACGTTCGGTGCAAATCAGACTGTTTTCAAAAGCCAGCTTGAGGAAATCCGTAGCGGACTAATCGAGTGCGAGAACAAGATTGCACGAATCATTTCAGAGCGGTGCAAGCTGAAAGAAGAAGAGATCAGGGCATTATTTGTTCAAGGCGAAACCAAAAATACAGCGTTCGCCCTTGAAAAGAGCATCATCCAAAACATTTGCGAGCCCAAGATTCCCGCTAACGCGAAGTTCTTTTCGTTCACCCCTGCGTAGGTCATCCCGAATAGCCGCCGGGTCTTCACCACGCAGTGTGCCGCACACCGGGGCATTTCGTAACGGTTTTTCGACTATATTCATCGGAACGCAGCTATCTACAACCATCGGTAACCTCCGCCATAATATCCAGCCGACTGGAACGCGGTCAAGACTGCATTTGGGTAGGAAATCAGCCCCTCTAAAATGCCCTATAAACGTTCGGACGCTCGCGATGCCCTCGACGGCAAGAGAATCGTCGCCGTGGCCCCAAGTGGATGGCCGCTTCGCCGAAGGTTCAGGCCGCTGTTTGTTGTTGCCTCATCCTCGTTT
>DATENK010000582.1:0-5228 GCA_035275085.1 Verrucomicrobiia bacterium
TTATTCTCACGCGCCGTCAATTCCTGAGCCGCCTTGGGATGGGCTTCGGTGCCCTGAGCCTTACGAGCCTCGTCGGCATGGGATTGCTGCCCGCGCCGGAGGCAGCAGGCGCTGACCTCTCGTTCTCGCCGTTTATTCCCCGCGATCCTCATTTTACGCCGAAGGCCAAGCGCGTGCTGCACATCTTCGCATCGGGCGCGCCCTCGCACATCGACACGTGGGACCCGAAGCCGGCCCTCGAAAAGTACGACGATAAAACCATGCCGGGCGAAAACAATGCGACCGCATTTGCGTCGCCGTTTAAATTTTCCAAGACAGGCAAAAGCGGGATCGAAACGAGTGAAGTCTTTCCAATGCTCAGCCAGCACGTGGACGAGATGGCGATCATCCGTTCCATGTATACCGATATTCCGGATCACGCGGCGGCGACGATCATGATGAACACCGGCTCGATCCGCTTTACGCGGCCGAGCGTCGGTTCGTGGGTGACTTACGGGCTCGGCAGCGAGAACCAGAATCTGCCCGGTTTTATCGCACTTTCGCCCGGTGGTGTGAGCGCGCGCAATTTGCAATCGGCGTTTCTTCCCGGTGCCTTCCAGGGCACGTCGGTGAACACGCAAAACACATCGATTGAGAAGCTCATCGAAAACATCAAGAACAGCTATGTTTCGTTGCCCGAGCAGCGTCGGCAATTGGATTTGCTGCACCAACTGAACGAAGTCCACAGCGTGAAGTTGAAGAAGGACGGCCAGCTCGAGGCGCGCCTGCAGGCTTACGAGATGGCCTATCAAATGCAAATTGAAGCGACCGACGCCTTTGACATCGCGAAGGAGCCGGAGAGCGTCCGCACGATGTACGGCGCGGATAAAACGCAAGGCCGGCAAATGCTGATTGCGCGCCGGCTGCTCGAAAAGGGCGTGCGTTTCGTGCAGGTCTGGCACGGCGGCTGGGACCATCATAGTAATCTGGCTACTGCACTGCGCAATAAGGCCGAGGAATGCGACAAACCGCTGGCGGCGTTGCTGACGGATTTGCGGCAGCGAGGGATGTTGCAGGATACATTGGTGATTTGGGGCGGGGAGTTCGGGCGCTCGCCCACGGCCGACGGGAACATGCAGGGCGGCACCCCGGGCCGAAATCATAATGGCCGCGCGTTCAGCATGTGGCTGGCGGGCGGGGGCGTCAAAGGCGGGACCGCGTATGGCGCGACGGACGAGTTCGGCGCTCGTGCCGTGGATAACAAAGTGCATATCCACGATCTGCACGCGACGGTTCTTTGGCAGCTCGGGTTTGATCACGAGAAGCTGACGTACCGTTATAATGGGCGCGATTTCAGGCTGACGGATGTGCATGGGCAGGTGGTCAAAGGAATCGTCGCGTAAACAGCCATGCCTATGCGATTTTTTCAACCGGGAGCGCACAGAGCGCACGGAGTTAAGAGAAGGATATATCAGTTCTCCGTGTCCTCTGTGTTCTCTGTGCTCTCCGTGTTGAATTCCGGTGCTGCCGAGCCGAAGCTTACGTCCGAACAAACCACGTTCTTCGAATCCAAAATCCGTCCTGTTCTCGCCGACAATTGTTATAAGTGCCACAGTCAGGCGGCGGAGAAAGTGAAAGGTGGCTTGCTGTTGGACAGCCGTGAAGGCTGGCAAAAAGGTGGGGACACGGGCCCGGCGATCGTCCCTGGTGATGTCGAGAAGAGTCTTCTGGTCAAGGCCGTGCGGTACAAGGACAAGGATCTGCAAATGCCGCCGAACGACAAAAAGTTGTCGGACCAACAAATCGCCGATCTGGAAGCATGGGTAAAGATGGGCGCCCCCGATCCGCGTGCGACGGGCGCCAGCGCGGAGCACGTATACAAAGTCGAGATGGCACAAGCGAAGAAGCATTGGGCGTTTCGACCGGTGGCGAAGCCCGCGGTGCCGGCGATCAACGATCCTTGGGTCAAAACTCCGATTGACGCGTTTATCCTTGCTGGTTTGAAATCCAAGACACTTACACCCGCGCAACCTGCGGACAAAGTCACCCTGCTGCGACGCGCTACATTCGATCTCACCGGACTTCCGCCCACGCAAAAGGAAGTGCAGGAGTTTCTGGAGGACACTTCCACGCAAGCGTTCGAAACCGTGATCGATCGGCTTCTCAAGTCTGAACGTTACGGCGAACGCTGGGGCCGCCATTGGCTCGATCTGGCGCATTATGCGGACACGAAGGGTCGCGTCGGGCAAAACGAAGACCCGCGGTATCTGTGGTCGTACACGTATCGGGATTGGGTGATTCGCGCGCTCAATGAGGATTTGCCTTACGATCAGTTTTTGCTGCAACAGATCGCGGCGGACAAACTGCCGCTCGATGATAAACATCCGCTCGCGGCCATGGGCTTCCTGACGCTTGGCAACCGCTTCAATAATCAGGTTAACGACATCATCGACGACCATATCGACACCGTTTTCAAAGCGACGATGGCGCTTACGGTCACGTGCGCGCGGTGTCACGATCACAAGTTCGATCCGATTCCGACGCGGGATTATTATTCCTTGCACGGCGTGTTCAACAGCTCGACGGAGCCGAAGGAAAAGCCGCTGCTGGAAGGCACGACGAATTCGGCTGCCTATCAATCCTATCTGCGCGAATTGACCGTTACCGAAGCGGCGCTCGAAAAATTGCGTGATGACGTTGCGCGCGACCTCAGCAAACAAATGCGGGGGAAGGTCGGCGATTATCTGCTCGCCAACCACGAATATAACCAACAGAAAACAAAGACCGGCACGAACGCGGTTTCGCGCCAGCGTTTCATGCAGCAGCGCAGCCTGAACCCGAATCTTTCCTCCGCGTGGCAGCAGTTCCTGCAGAATCGCGCGCGGAAGTATGACCCCATCTTTGCGCCCTGGAACGAATTCGCCAAATTGGATGACAAAGAATTCGTCGCAAAGGCGAAGGAGCTGTCGGCAAAATTTTATGCGAACAAAGATGCGCAAAAACCAATCAATCCCGTGGTGGCGCGGCTGTTCATCAGTCCGCCGACGTCGCTGAAGATGGTGGCGGCACGGTATTCGGTGATGTTCTCCGAAGTAGAAAAGAAGTGGGAAGCCACGATGGCGAACTACGAGGCGATCAAGAAGGTCAGCACCAGCACGCCCGAACCGAGCGGCCTCCAGGATGCGTCGAGTGAAGAGCTCCGGCACATTCTTTATGCGAAGAACTCGCCGACCTTCATCGATGACCAGCGCGTCCGCCAATTCATCCAACGCGACAATGGCGTGCGCAACAAGATCAACCAACTTGAACGCGCGGTAAACGACGTCAAGCTGCGGCACCCCGGTTCGCCGGCGCGCGCGCATGTGCTGGTGGATGCGGACAAGCCCCGCGATTCGGCGGTCCTGATCAAAGGCAATCCGGGCAACAAAGGGCCGGTGGTGCCACGACAGTTTTTGGAGTTTATCAGTTTCACGCGCGACGATGGCCGTTCGCGCAAGCCTTTTAAAGAGGGCAGCGGCCGATTGGAACTGGCGAAAGAAATCGCCAGCGCCGAGAATCCGCTGACGGCGCGCGTGATTGTCAATCGCGTGTGGCTGCATCATTTCGGCCAGGGAATCGTCCGCACGCCGGACGATTTCGGGACGCGTTCCGATCCGCCGACGCATCCTGAGTTGCTGGATTATCTGGCCTCCTGGTTCGTCGAAAACGGCTGGTCGTTGAAAAAGCTCCATCATCTGATCATGTCCTCCAGCGCGTATCAGCAGAGCAGCGACGAGAATCCGCGGTTTGCGCAAATCGATCCCGACAATCGTTACCTCTGGCAAATGAACCGCCGTCGGCTGGATTTCGAAGCATTGCGCGACACGATCCTTTACATTGGCGGGAAACTTGACCTCACCATGGGCGGCTCGGGCGTGCGTCTTGATTCGGAACCTTACTCGCTTCGCCGCAGTGTTTATGGGTACGTGGACCGTAACAATCTGCCGAACATGAACCTGTCGTTCGATTTCGCGAACCCGGACCTGACTACTGGGAAGCGCGATGAAACGATCGTTCCCCAGCAGGCGCTGTTCATGATGAACAGTCCGCTGGTGGTCGAGCAGGCAAAGAACCTGGTGAAGCGGCCGGATTTCAAAGCGAAGCCCTCGAACGAGGAAAAGATCAAACTGCTGTACAACCTCATTTACCAGCACGCGCCGACGGAGATCGACCTTCAACTTGCGCAGGATTACATCCAGGGCGAACTCGCGCTCACGAGCGGTTCGCAAATCGCCTGGGAATACGGGTACGGCGAATACGACGCCGTCGCCAAGAGGGTGAAGCATTTCGTCCAGTTGCCCATCTTCAACAACAACAACTGGACGACTGGCGACCGGATGGGTCGGCGCATGGGCCGCGTCAATCTCACCGCCAACGGCGGCCAGCCCGGCAATTCGGCCCAGGCCGCAGCGATCCGCCGCTGGGCCGCTCCCCGCGACGGCTATATCGCGATCGATGGCATGCTGAGCTATGAGACGAAAGCCGGGGACGGCGTCCACGGCTGGATCGTTTCCAGCACCACCGGCCAGCTCGGCGCGTATGCGGTCAACAAGACGGCAGTGGCTACGCCCGTGGCACGTGCGCTGGTGAAGAAAGGGGACGCGATCGACTTTATTGTGCTCGGCCGCGGGTCCTTCGCCTGGGCGCCGACCATCCGATACGTCGATGGCGTCAAAGCGCAATCCTGGGACGCGAAAAAGGATTTCAGCGGCGCGCTGGCACCTCGGCAGATGGAAGCCTGGGAAAAATTCGCGCAGGTTCTTTTCGAGACAAACGAGTTGACGTTTGTGAATTAGCAGCGATGGGTCGGTAGAACCCGCCGAGCCTGCGCCGCGAGTTCCAATTCTATTTTCGAGGTCAACATACCCATGGCGGCGATTTTCATGGAAGAGCGAGCTCTGCGAGCCTCCAGGGGCTCGGGGTAACTCGCCCTTCCATTTAAAGGTTTCAGCAACGCCCCCAGCAGATATAGATCCAATGAAAGTAATATGGTCGCTACTCGTTTGAAACAAGGCGAAGGCGTCCGCTTTTTGAGAATTGGAAGGTGATCGCGCCGGAATCGCTGGTGTACCAAACCTGAATGTCGCGTTTTGCGAGGCGATTGCGGAGGCGATCACGGGCGCGGTAAGGTTCGGCATCGGCAATGACAACGGTTTTCGGCTGAACGACGTCGAGAAAGCCGTCGGCGACGGGCTCGCTTTCGCGTGGCA
>DATENK010000583.1:0-4123 GCA_035275085.1 Verrucomicrobiia bacterium
AAACGATGAGAGTGCCAAGCAGTTCTCTGTCGGAGCGCGGACAGTTTGTCCGTGACTGCCCGGTCGTGCGGATAAGCTCTCCGCGCCCCAATATGGGGTTTACCCTTCTTGAAGTGATCATCGCCTGCGCGATCTTTTTCATTGCCGGCTTTGCGATCCTTGAACTCGTCACGCGCAGCGTCTCGGCCGCGCGTTCCCTACAGCAACGCGAACCCGATGCGGGTATGCTCGCCGCCACACTCAGCCTCACCAATCAGCTTATCGAGGGTTCTGATAGCGGTGATTTTCAGGACCTGTGCGGCGATCTTTATCGCGATTACAGTTGGGGTCGGGACGTTTACGAGGTAGGCAGCAACGGACTGTTCCAAGTGGACTTTTTTGTGCTCAACGACAAACGCCCTGGCTCCGAGCCGGTCAAAATGAGCATCTGGCTGTATCGCCCGCAATCACCACCCGGGTCGGCTACTCGACCAAGATGAAAACGCAGGGCGACAATTCATTGGAATGCGGACGGGTCATGCGCGCCTTCACGATCATCGAGGTGATGATCGCCATTTTTATTTTCAGCCTCGTGCTCACCGCGATCTACAGCACGTGGTTCGGCATCCTCAAAGGCACGAAGTCCGGCACCAACGCCGCCGCCGCGGTTCAACGTTCTCGCATTGCGATGCGTGCGCTGGAGGACGCGTTCCTCACCATGACGATGTTCAATGATAACCTGAAACATTATTGGTTCATCACGGAGGCCAATGGCGATTTCTCGGGTGTGAGCTTCGTCGCGCGACTGCCGGCGAACTTTCCCGGCGTGGGCCGTTACGGCGATCAAATCGTCCGTCGCGTGAGCTTTGGTACTCAGCCGTCTGCAGAAGGGAATTACGATTTGGTCATGAGCCAGGCGCCGATGCTCATGAACACCAACACCGGCGTCGCGGAAGCCTATAGCCTTGTCCTGGCCAAGGATGTCAGCCTGTTCATGCTCGAATACTACGATCTCCAAAAGGGCGAATGGTATACGGATTGGGTAAATACCAACACGCTGCCGAAACTCATCCGCATCACCCTTGGCCAGGGTAAATCCAAAAGCAGCACCTACGCCCCACAAGACATCGTCACGCGGATTGTGGCCGCCGGTGCCCAACCAGTGATCGGCGTGCAAACCGGGCCGGCGCTGAACCAGGGCAACATGGGCA
Organism: Verrucomicrobiia bacterium; assembly: GCA_035275085.1. Lineage (GTDB taxonomy): Bacteria > Verrucomicrobiota > Verrucomicrobiia > Limisphaerales > DATENK01 > DATENK01. The sequence continues at coordinate 1,191 of DATENK010000583.1, forward strand.
CAAATTTCAATCCCAATTTGCAGAATCCCAATTTCCAAAATCCGAACTTTCAGAACCCGAACTTTCAAAATCCGAATTACCAAAACCCAAATTTTCAAAATCCAAACTTCAACCGAGGCGGCCGAGGGGGCAGATAGCTATGCGCGTCTCACCTTCCAAGAGCCAGTCCGGTATCGCGCTGATCATCGTCCTGGTGGTAATCGTGGCGCTCGGGATTCTGGCGGGCGGCTTCGCTTACACCATGAAAGTGGAAACCAAGCTGGCACGCAATGCCTCCTTCGATGTCGAGATGGAATGGGCCGCGCGGTCGGGCATCGAACTGGCGAAATATGTTCTGGGCCAAGGCTCAATGGGCCCGCAAGGCCAGGTCGATTCGCTGAATCAAAAATGGGCCGGCGGGATCGGCAGCACTAACGATCCGCTCGGCGACCTGCCGATGACCGGCATCAAACTTGGCAATTGCACCATCAGCGTGAAAATTGAAGACAACGACCGCAAGTTTAACATCAATGTTGCCGACGATTTTATTCTACGTAACGCCTTGACCCTGATCGGCGTCGATGCCGGCGAATCCAGCACCATTATTGATTCCATTCTTGATTGGCGCGATCCGGATGATGACCCGCACAACAGCGGCACGGAGAGCGACACCTACGAAACCTTCATGCCCCCGTACTTTTGCAAGAACGGGCCGATTGACGATCTCACGGAGCTGCTTTTGATCCGCGGCGTGACGCCCGCGCTTTATTGGGGGTCGGGCGCGGCGGGACACGCCGCCGTGCTCAATCGGCCGCTCGCCCAAAGCAATTTCGAAGAGCCCGTTTACGTTATTGGCCTCAAGGATCTTTTCACGCCGCTTTCGAGCAAAGCCGTCAACATCAACACCACCACCGCCACGGTCCTGCAAATTCTGTCGCCGCTTATGGACGAAAATGTCGCGCACGCCATTATTCAGGCACGCACCGGCCCAGACGGCACCGACGGCACCGACGACGATCTACCGTTTCGCAGCCCGCAAGACATCAGCCGCGTGCCCGGTCTCCCGCCGGATGTCCTTCAGCAGGCTGGCCGCTTCTTTACTGTTCGCAGCCTCATCTTCAGCGTCACCGTCGACGTCGAAGCCCCGTCCATCAAGCGTACCTACACCGCCGTGCTGCGCCGCAACTCGCCGCGCGATGTCCAGGTGCTCAACATGAATTGGCACTGAGCTCGAACATCATTGTCATCAGCGGCACCGACACTGGCGTGGGCAAAACCGTGCTCACGGGGCTGCTCGTGTTTGTTCTTCGGCGAGCGGGTATGGATGCAGTCGCCCTGAAGCCATTTTGCTCCGGCTCCCGGGCGGACGCGCGACATCTTCGCTCGATGCAGGACAATGCGCTCACGCTCGAAGAAATCAACCCCTTTTACTTTCGCGAGCCCCTCGCGCCACTCGTCGCTGCCCGCAAACATCGCCGTAAAATCTCGCTCGACAGAGTCCTGATCTTCATCGGTAGTTACCATCGCGAGCATATCATCATCGAAGGGGCGGGCGGACTACTCTCTCCACTCGGCGAAGGTTTTACCATTTTGGATGTTGTTCGCGAACTTAAAGCAAACCTCATCCTTGTGGCCCCCAACAAATTGGGTGTCATCAATCAAACGCTGCTGGCATTACGCGCTGCGGATGGTCGTGCGCAAATCGTCCTCATGCGCCAAAAAAATCCCGATCGCTCCGCTAAATACAATTGTGCATTGCTCCGCGAACTCGCCGCACCCGCGCGCGTCTACGATTTCCCTTATTTGCGCGCCCAAAAAAGAACCCCGCCGTAAATGCCGTGTGGTAACAGTTCCTATGAACTCTCGAGAAACAGGTGGAACCGGCTCGATAGTTTTCGACTTCCAATGAAGGCCTGTCGGCGACTACCTGAGTTTAAGGCTCCGTTTTAGTCTATTTACGGTTCAGGGACTTTGTTTCTCAATCACGAGCATGGGCAGGGCAAAGTCTCGAAAAAATTTTCCAAAGATCATCGCGCCTCAGCGCGAATTCTGAGAATAGTATGAGCGAACGCGCGCGGAATCTCAAGCTGAATCCGTCTCGCGATCTACGTTTTTGATCGTCCCGTAAACAGTCCGATCAATCCGAGCACGGCCAGCACCGCACCGCCGACGAGCAGCCAAATCGTTTTATCCGTCGGGTTGCCTGTAAAGGCCCGGGAGACGTCCGAGCCGAACGAGTCCCCTGCCTGAAACCCAAAAACCAGAAGTATCGCTCCGCCAACGAGGAACGCAATTGATAATGCCTTGTTCATGCAGGGAAGATAGACCTTACGCACGGGTCCTCCGTAATTGGGTCAACTGCGTATTTAGCCAGGTTCTTCTACCCTGCTCGCCCGCAACCGCTTGCTTCCGCAATTACCGACGCCGTGAGCGAGCGTGTCACTTGCGCCAAAAACGGATAATTCAACGTTTCGGGCAAATCGCCATGCGTGTGGTAATTCGGATTCCGAAACTCGGAGGTATCCGTCCACATCAGCGCGGGGAGTCCGGCTTCCCAAAACGGCACATGATCGCTTCGCCCCAGCACCGGAAAAAATTTCTCGAGCCCGAGGCCCACCTTCAGCCCGAGAACAGGAAAATCCGGCAGATACGTTCTCGCCTGCGTCATCGCCAAATCCATGCTTGCGCTGGAATCGCCATTGGCTAGCAACCCAAGAAAATTCGCACGATCAGGAAGTTTGATCGGCAACCCGGTGGGCACTTTTTGCGAGCCGGGCTCATCGCTTGCGAATCCGACCATCTCCAGCACATGCGCGCAATGGACTCGCATGCCGCACTGCCTCAGCCACGAACTCACAAAGTCCCGGCTGCCGGTCAGATGCTCTTCCTCGCGGTTAAACGCGACAAACATCACCGGCAAGGGCGGTTTCCGAAGCGCGCACGCCGCGGCGCAG
>DATENK010000584.1:0-7972 GCA_035275085.1 Verrucomicrobiia bacterium
GTTCGTTCAGGATGGGGGCCGTGTCCATTCTCTCATCGAAATCAATGCGCCCGGCACATATCCTCAATACGTCCTCAATAACGGGATCAATTACGGAGGTGTGAGCGTCGCCGGCAACCCTCGCTATGGTGGCATCGCGCAGGCCCTCCAGAACGGCGGCACAAATTTCGGACCTATCCAGGTCGGCGGAGAAAACTTTGGTTACTACACTCTCTCGAATGGTGTCGTTTCATCGCCGATTATCAAAGTCATTAGGGAGGGATCATTTCATCAGACCGGTGGCATCGTTACCACTGCCTCAAAACTAACGGTCCAATCCGGACCTTTTAGCGAGGGTTATGTCCTTATCGGCGGCTCCTTGTCCTCACCCGGGATCGATCTCGCTCTCTACTCCAGTTTCACTCAAAGCGGCGGCACAAACAACATCGCTGGCGACCTGTCCATTGTCAGCAGCAGCGACTGGAGGTCGCATGGATATGAAATAACTGGCGGACAACTGAGCGTTTCCAACATTGTCGTGTCTTCTTATTCCACCTTCACACATTCCGGCGGCATGGTGAGCCAATCAGGAACTCTTACCCTCGAAACGTCCACGTTCTTTGCCGCGCCCGGCAACCACCAATTCGGCCCGCTGAAGCTATCAGGCAGCAATGCCCTGGTCATGCCCGTTACTTCTTCTACGCTGCGCTTCCGAAACAGCAGCGGCCTCGCCTGGTCCTCCATTGCCTCTTTGATCATTAGCAACTGGAGCGGTTCGTACCTCGGTGATGGCCGGCAGCGAATTATTTTTGGAAACAGTTCCAGCGCGCTCACGCCACAGCAGCTTCGGCAAATCCTTTTCGCTTATCCCGCCAACCTTGCATACGGCATCTATCCCGCGAAAATTCTGTCCACTGGCGAAATCGTTCCCGACGGCCTGCCGCCTACCGGCCATAACCCTTCTCGCGTCGCAGTGCGTGAGTCGTCTCCCGGTTACACCATGGAAATCAGTGTCACCGGCGATGCTGGCTACGACTATGGCCTGTTAACTTCGTACGACCTCGTCAACTGGCACCTCTTGACCAATCATGTCGCGACCAACGGCACCTTCTCCGTCACCGATCTGCAGTACCAATGGCCCTACTACCTCCGCTACTACAAGGCCGTCCTGATGCGATAACCGTCCGGTCGATCCTTCATTACAAATATGGAACGCGGTGGCAGAGCGAAGCGGCGACACCGCTTTGGATTCACCGCTCCTTCGAGTTGCCATTGCCGTCGGATCAAAAACTTCATACCGCTCGCTGCTCTTGACCAGATTCCCGTCTTGGTAAAATCTTACTGGCATGAAAGCGTGGTGGTGTTTCCCGGCGGTGGCGCTCTGCCTGTTCCCATTCATTTCTACCGCAGCCCAACTCCTCAGCGTCGACCATACCGGCACACGCTCCGGCAATGCCGGTGTCGGTGAGTCATTTGCTATCAGCAGCGACGGCCGCTTCGCGGTTTTCAACACTACTGCTACAAATTATGTTCTGAACGATACCAACCACGCGTCCGACGTTTTCGTTCATGATTGCCTGCTGCGCCAGCATGTCTGGAACACGACATTCGCCCTAAGCCCCATCATGCCAATAAATGGGCGCTCCACTCCGTGGGCTCTTTCGCCGGACGCCAGATATCTGGTTTTCGTCAGCACGGCCACAAATCTCGTCCCAGGAGCTGCGTTCATGGCGAATGGGAGCGAACAGGTTTATTGGCGCGACCTGGCGTCAAACGTGACGACTCTCGTCAGCATCGCCCACGATGGCAGTAACGTCGCGAACGGATTTATTCCTTCCTCATCCCTCCGCAACCGTTGCCTCAGCAGCGACGGACGTTTTGTGTCCTTCGTATCCACCGCCAGCAATCTGGTTGCGCTCACCGACACGAACGTCAACAGCTACGATGTTTTCTGCCGCGATGTCGTGAGCGGCACCACACAGGCGATTACAGTGGCTCCTGAAGGCGACCGAACCTTGGATGTGTCGACGGCTTCCTTCGTAATGAGCACCAACGGACGATTCTTTGCCTTCACGACCCGGGCAACCAATGTAATCGCGGGTATGGTGAATGCCGCTCGCACTGATCAGGTTTATTGGCGGGACCGCGTCGCCGGCACAAATACTCTCGTCAGCATTGCTTTGGATGGCGGGTTTGCCTCGACGCATGCGACACTCCGCGACATGAGTCGGGATGGCAGGTTTGTTTGTTTCCTGACGTCAGCCACCAACATCGTGGCAGACCAAAATGATTCGTCCCTCAACAATGATTTATTTATTCGCGATATGTTGCTCGCGCAGACATGGCTTGTCTCGCGGAGCACTAATGGTGGCGCCAGCGGCACCGTCGAAGGCGGACAATTCAGCGCCAACGGCAACGTGCTCATTTTTTCAGCATCCACCGCCAACCTCGCTCCAAACCTCGCCGACGCCAATGGTTTCAGCACTGATATCTTTGCCCATTACGTGCAGGGCCGCAGCAACGCTGTCGTCAGCGTTTCCTGGCAGGGCAATACGGGCGCGGATGCTTTCGCTTCCGATGACTTCGCCAACATCAGCGCCACCGGCCGCTTTGTCCTTTTCACGTCCAGCGCCGGCAATCTTATCCCTGGCTACGCTACTCACGTCCAACGCCTCTACCTGCGCGACCTTCAGTCTGCCCGCACGCTGGATCCCTTGCGCTCCCCTCACTTCCCCACCTTCGCCTTCAATTATGCGCACACCGCCATTAGCGACACCGAGCGTTATATCTTTTTCATGACACAAACCAATTTCGATGCTTCGGTCGCCGATAACAACAACACGATTGATCTTTTCCGCGCGGCGCTCTTCGAACCCAGGTTCCTGAGCGCCAACCCGCTCATCGCCGACGCGCTGCCCAACACCACTTATATCCTTGAAGCTTCCACCAATCTCTTACAATGGTTGCGTGTGCAGACCAACACCGCCGACTCACGAGGCCGCATCACTTTCAAAGAGCCCATCACCGCCCCTCAACGTTTCTACCGTCTCTTATGGCCATGAACACAGAATACAAACTCTCCGAAATCGGCCAGATCGCGATCACCGTCAGTGATGTCTCCCAGGCGCTCACGTTTTACCGCGATGTGCTGGGCCTCACCTTCTTGTTCAGCGCCGGACCCAACCTCGCCTTTCTTTCCGCCGGAGGCATTCGCATCATGCTCACCACGCCGCAAGGCGCCGGCAAAGTCGGTTGCAACTCGATCCTCTATTTTAAAGTCACGGATATAACTGCAACGCATGCCGCCATCGTCGCCCGCGGCGCCACGAACGAGCGCGACCCCCAACTCGCCGCCAAAATGCCCGACCACGAACTCTGGCTCGGCTTCCTCCGCGATCCCGACAACAACCTCGTCGGCCTCATGGAAGAAAAGCGCTAGTCGAAATTCGCGAATGATCAAACCAGGCCCTCATGACTCGCGAAGCGTCTTGAAAGGAGGTAACCCAAAACCTGTCGGACTTTTCCAGCGCCCTATTACTGGCGAAGCCTCCTGACTGCCGTATGCCAAAACCCATCGAATTTTCACAGCCTCTTGTTATTCGCGAAGCGTCTTGGACTGCGGCAGCCCTCTGCTGCTTTTTTGCATTCCGATCGCCGGCTACGGCAAGGGCTGCACCGCTTCGATCACAAAGAAGCGGACGTCTTCCGGATTGAACCCAACGTTGCGCGTCGTGCTTGTCCCGGGATCAGGGGCAAGCAGGCCCAGACCAATGTCCGGCCATGGTTGCGGATCGGCGAGCATCATCGTGGAGCGGATTCGGTAAACGCGAGTGGGGCTGCTGGTCCACGTTAGCTTAGTGGGTGATGGCGGATCAGCCTTCGCAATGCTCATGATTCGCAAATTGCTGTTCGGATCGAGCGGATTCGTATCCGCAATGAACTCCTCAGCATTACTCAACCCATCCCCGTCGTTGTCGCCGGCGCCATTGAGCACACCCAGGTTCGGCGCGAACTGAAGCTCCCACGCATCTGGAATACCGTCGCCATCGGAGTCGGGCCCGTAATTGATGGAATCCGTCTGTACATATGCAAATTGGTTGCTGAGTGAAATCCAGCCGCAATTCGCGCTCCAGACAAAGCCACTCAACCGTCCAGTCAACAAATCCACCTTCGGCCCTTCGTAAGGTGTACCACCAGCATCCCGATTAGTAAACGTGAGCCACCCAATGTTTGCGCCATAGCCATAACCCGTCAGGTTCCCCGCGCCATCGTGATTCACGCCGAAGTCCGCGGCGCCGTTGTTCTGGTACCGAATGCCATTGGCGGGCGAGCCGCTCCCAAGATTAATCCAACCGACGTTTGCGCCCCAAACATTTCCCGAGCACACAAACGCGCCGATCACCCCCCCATTCGCGGCGTCGCCCTGCCAATTCATCCACCCAATGTTCGCGCCGTAACCTAACTTATTGACGGAATTGATCGTCGTTGCCGCCGAGCCGTTGAGCGCTACTAGGACGAACAAAAGGATATGTGTCTTCATAACCCTTAGAATGAGAAGTTTGCCCACGGGCTGCTGCTCGCGAAGTTCGCTCCCGGATTCGTGATCCGCGCCGCGTCATGGTTGCCGGCGGCAATATCATAGTTCAGGACTGATGCCGCCTGCGCGCTGTTCCGAATGATCAGGTTGTCAACGCCCGTAACAAGGAACCCGCGTTGGCCGCCGCTCGCGTGATTCGAATCCACTCGAGAACCGGAGCTGGTAACAAGAATGCCCGCAAAGCTATTGATTATGCAGTTGTTATTCTCGATCGTACAGCGGGTTGCCGCCTGGATCCCATTACCCGCATTCACACGCGCGACACACCCGACCACGCGGCTCTCCAAGACGGAAATTCCATTTGTCCCATTGCTGTAGGCCGTGCAGTTCACGACCGAACTGCCAGCGCCGGCGAAAATGCCATTCGCGGTATTATCAAGTGCCGTGCAGCCCTCAATCGTGCTTCCACCATTGAGAAAAAATCCCTCGCTCCCGTTTTGAGATGTGGTGCAATCGATGACCCGGCAGCCCAGTCCAGCCCAGATGCCGTCTGTTGAATTCGTTCGCGCCGTGCAGCTCGCAATCAAGCTTCCCGTCCCCACCGCCAAACCTCGGGCGAGATTGCGCGCGGCGTTGAGGTTTCGCAATTGGCTGTTCACAGCGCTCGCGGCATCCACTCCGTCGCCTGGCCAGCCAAGGACCGACCCGTTTCGCACGGTGATATTAGTCCGTATGCCCTCCACCCGAACGCCATCCAGCGCCTGCACCACCCCGATCAGCGCGTGATCATTCAGGTCAATTGTCACGTCATCGCTCACGATTGTGATACCGTTTGTATTCCGAATGCCCGTGAGTGTCCCCGCCAGCTTGATCGTTGCGGGCCAGGGCACGTACATAGGCAATTGGCTTAGCAGAATGTTGAGTTGGTTTCCCTGAACGATAACATAATTCGTTGTGTTGTTCCGCACCGTGTTGTTCGCCACGTAATTCCCGGCCGCATCAATACGAAGTCCGGTGCGATTATCCGTCACGTTATTATTTTCGATCCGATTATCGCCCGTGAGCGCATGGATTCCCACCCCGTTCAGCGCTGTCGCGTTGTCCACACTGTTATTGGCTACAATGCAGTCACCATCGACCTGGATGTTGTCCGCGCCATTGATCCGGGCGCTGCAATTGATCACGGACGTGCCGTTGCGCGCGACGATGCCGTGGCCTTTGTTATTTTCAGTAATGCAGCCCTGCACCGTGCTGCCCAGGTCAACAGAAATCCCGTTCGTGCCGTTGTCGCTCCCGTTGCATCCGGTCACAAGGCTGGCCGGGCCCACCGCAATGCCCGCAACCTTATTACTGCGCGCGAACGAATCCTTGACGATCGTTTGGCCCAATGTCGCAATGCCGGAAGTATTGAAATCGGTATTGCACTCGATGATATTCAATCCGTCCAAACCGCTGCCCGTGATTCCAGCCGCGATATTCGCCACGGCAAGGCAGCGCCGAATCGTCGAACCCGTGCCCGCCTGGATCCCATGCGTTCCATTGCCCGAAGCTACGCAATCATCCACTTCCACATCGTTGCTCAACAGAATCCCCACGTCGCCATTCCCAAAAACGATGCACTTCCGGATCTGGCTGCCGCTATTGAATGACAGGCCGTAACGCGTGTTGCCCGAGACCCGCAATTCCTCAATCACACCGCTGCCGCCGTTGTTGCCGTTGATTCCGTCTTGTCCCCAGCCAGTGATGTTGCCATTGCGAATGTGCGGGCTCGTCGCCGGATTGAGAAAAATCCCACTCAACGATCCCGGCACGCCCCGCAATTCAAATCCCATAAGGTCAAGGGTCACTCGCGGACCATTGATGGTAATCCCGTGCTGCCCCGCTACGCCGGTGAGATTCGTCGTGAGATAATACGACCCCGCCTGCGAAATCGTGACCGGCAGCGCAGAGATGGGCCGTCGCGGTTCGATCTGCTCCAGTGTTTTCATCATCGGCGTTGGCGGCCCCGGCGGCACCAGGGGTCCTTGCGCCAGCAGTACATGGCTCGAAAGCAAAACACCCAATAAAATACGTACCTTCATCATATCAATTTCTCTGGTTGGAATTTTCAAAACTGCTACTGCCGAGCCTTAAGCAGGACCGAAGCCACGCATTTTTGAGAAATGCGTACCGCTTCAACTCACTGCCGTCGGGTCGCCGATCTTGCGCGTGTATTCCACTGTGTAACGCAGTTCGGTCCGGTGCACGGTGGCGGACGCGCTGACGACTGCCGGTTCTTCATTGCCGGCGTTAACAATGCTGCCCAGGCTGTTCAAGGTCATGTCACCTTCGATCTTTTTCTGCACTTCGCTCACGAGCGCGTCCTTATCGCGCGCGAACGGGAACACAACGCGCAGATGCAGGTCGAAGCGGCACGTCCATACCGTCCCACTGCTGGAGACCGTTCGCTCCTCGCCATCGGCGACCATCAGCGCCGGCAGCGCTTTGCTCGGCCGCAGCACGTCCCATTCGCGCGTGATGTCGCGAAATGTGCCGTTGGTTTTCAGCGGCGCGAGGTTCGCCAACACGCGGTCCATGATTTGTTTTTTGATGGGGTCAGGCATAAGTCAGTTCTCCCAACGTTCGTATTTTTGCAACACGCTCTCGACTTGCGGCAGCAAATCGATTTTCGCGAGCTGATAGAATGTCCGCCCGTCCGCGGGCACGCTCAGCAAGCCGAGCCGGTGCCGGTTCTGATACCAATACGCGACTTGCTCGACGCACGCGTGCTCCAGATTGTCCGGCAGCGCCGTTTGTCCGGATCCGGGCGTGCTGCCCGGCAACACGTAACCGCCGGTGTAAGTCACCTTCGCCTGCTGCGCGTGCGAACCGAACGCGACGGCGAGCGAGATCACGCAGGCGCGGCGAATCACGTAATCGACAGTGCTTTGCAATTGCCAGCCGTCGGTTTCGTTGTCCTTGAGATGAAATTGGCTGACCGACTCTACGGGATACCGCGCTACGCGGATTTCACGCACATCGCCCGAGAATTCCTCGACGGCGTTCACCGTGCGTTCGAATGAGCGATGGCACTCCGCGTCGAAACGCGCGCTGGCGAATTCGATGAAGTTGGTCAGCAAGGTATCGTCCGTGGTGTCGGTGATGCCGAGCCGGTTCTTAACGGTGGGGAGTTGAGCGAGTAACATAAGCTTCAGGGGTTAGTTGAACGGATAGTCCAGGCCGTTGCCGGAATTATACAGTCGCGTGCGTTCGCTGGGGGTCAGCAGTCGTTTCCAGATGCTGATCGAGTCCAAGCGCCCGTTAAGAAACGCGACCCCTTCCTCGTTGAGGCCAAGGAACAACGCCGACGTTCCACTGTTCACGCCGGTGCTGTGCCCTGTCGAGGCCGCGGCGGTGTTGTTGACGGAGATGTTGATGGTGTTCGCGGTCGCATCGTGCCAAACCACGAAAAAATAC
>DATENK010000585.1:0-2922 GCA_035275085.1 Verrucomicrobiia bacterium
GTCGATCGCCGAGGCGTTGCGGAGTATTAAAGCGCTTGATCCAGAGTTGCAGTGGAGAACCTTGGGCGCCATTTGCTCTGGCGCCCACCACAAGCGTATCGGCGCGGATGGCGTCACAAAGACGCGCTTTGTTACACAACAGAGCCCAATCGGGGACGACAGTCCCGATATGGTCGGCATGCGCGAATCCGCGTTGTATAAGGCGAAGGTTTTTGTCAGGCGCAGGCTATGCGAGGTACGCGACAACTACGTGGATAGAAGCCCGGCATTGAGTCGCTCACTGGGCAAAGCGTGGAATCGGATGTTTGGGAACAACGGCACGCAGGAATAATGACGCAGACAACCGCTATCGACACGGCGAGTCCGGAAAAGCTAAGCGCAAAGTCGTTCCGATACGTGCTTGTCACCCCGGCGCGCAACGAAGCTGCGTTTATCGAGCAAACGATTAAATCGGTTATCGCGCAAACAATCCTTCCTTCGAAATGGGTAATCGTCAGCGACGGATCAACCGATGGCACCGATGAGATTATTACGCGATACGCCGCTGAATATCCATGGATCGAACTCGTGCGTACGCCGGAACGAAAGGAGCGTGATTTTGGTGGAAAGGTGCGCGCATTTAACGCTGGGTATGCGCGGCTGCAAGGCATCGAATATGACATCGTGGGAAACCTGGACGCGGATGGTTCATTCGAGGCGGATTACATTGAATATCTTTTGACGCAGTTTGTGGAGAACAACCGTTTGGGGGTGGCGGGGACCAATTATTGGGAGAGTACTTGGGAGAAAGCCCTTAAGCACGACTACCGTTTTGCCAACAGCGATGACGTCTCCGGGCTGTGCCAGTTGTTCCGGCGGGAATGCTTTCAAGCGATCGGCGGGTACACCCCCAGCAAACACGGGGGCGTCGACCTGGTCGCTTCCTTGAAAGCCCGCATGCATGGCTGGGAAACGCGGACCTTTACCGGAAAATTCGCGATACACCACCGGCAACAGGGAACCGCGGATTCGCATAAGTTCATGGTCGAATATTACAACGGTAGGAAAGACTTCATGTTTGGCGGGCATCCCATCTGGGAGGTCTGCCGGGCGGCCTACCGGCTTACGCGAAAGCCTTACGTAATCGGCGGCTGCTTTGTTCTGGCGGGGTACTTTTCAGCAATGATCGCCGGAATGGAAAAAACCGTTACGCCCGACATCGTGCGGTTCCGAAGAAAGGAGCAAATGGGTAGATTGCGCCAGTTTCTGCGCAAGCTTCTGCCATAACTGCATGTCCGCTACCGTCGCTATTAGTGTAGATGGTGAGATGCTGACCGTACCGTCGCTTACGATTGACGGTAAGACGGTGGTCGTCACCGGGGGCCGGCTGAAAATCGCTTCCGTGGCTGATGAAGAATTCATTGAAGGTGAAGCTGTCGAACAGCCCGATGCGTTTGTTGAACATTTGCGGCAGCAACGAATAACCGCTGACATATTCACGTTCGCCAGAAAGCAGGGAACCGCAACGCTCCGCGTTTCACACTTCATGGAATGGGACAACGCCGCGGTGATATCCATCAAGAGCTACGCCGAATGGTTGGAGAAACTTTCGCAGGACACACGTCGCAACGTTCGCAAGGCGGCCAAGGCCGGTGTGGTGCTGAAGCAGATGGAATTTAGCGATGAGTTGGTGCGTGGCATCTCGGATATCTACAACGAGACGCCGGTGCGGCAGGGGCGGCCATTTTGGCATTATGGGAAGGACTTGGAAACCGTGAAGCGCGAGAATGGGACGTTCCTGAATCGCAGCGTTTTCATTGGGGCATTTCTCAAGGACGAATTGATTGGATTTCTGAAAATGGTCTATGTGGAGCGGACTGCAAGCATTATGCAGATCCTGACCAAGAATCAGCATTATGATAAGCGACCGGCGAACGCTTTAATCGCAAAGGCTGTTGAAATTTGCGGGGCCGCCGGAATGACGGCGCTGGTCTACTGCAAGTATATCTACGGCAAGAATGATGAAAGTCCGCTGACTGAATTCAAGCGCCGAAGCGGCTTCGAGCAGGTGCTCTATGCGCGCTATTATGTTCCCCTGACACTGAAAGGGCGCGTGGCTTTGACACTGCGCCTGCACCATGGTATCAGTGGGATTGTGCCAAAACGGTTGTGGCTCCTTTTGCTGGGTGTTCGAGCGCGGTTCTATGAAAGCAGAAAGCAGCGAAAGGCAATCGCGCCGATGACTCCTTGCACCACAGGGACGAGCAAGCAACCAGGTTCTTCTTAAGCGGGTGTAGCTTAGTGCTAAAGCGGCTGATTTCCAATTAGCAGACGGGGCGTTCAACTCCCTCCACCCGCTCCAATTTAAATGCCAGGCATTTTCGGCATTATTACCAACAGAAACACGCCCGACAACGCGCGTATGCTCCAAGCGATGTCGCGTTGCATGATGCACGAGTCTTTTTATACCTCTGCAACGCATGTGGACCAAAAGCTCGGGGTGTGGGCAGGCTCAATCGCGCATAAAGGATCGTTTTCGGATTGCACGCCATTTTGGAATGAGACGAAAGACGTTTGCCTGTTGTTCAGCGGCGAGAGTTTGGGTGACCAGAGTGAAATCGCTCGCTTGAAGGCGATGGGACATCAGTTCACGTCAGGCAACGCAAGTTACCTCGTGCACATGTACGAGGAAATGGGGAGCACTTTCCTCGACCGGCTGAATGGATGGTTCAGTGGACTACTATTGGATTTGCGGCGGGGCGAGGCCATTCTCTTCAACGATCGTTACGGGCTGGGCCGCGTATATTGTTATGAGACTCCGAGTGGTTTCTTTTTCTCTTCTGAGGCCAAGTCCCTTCTGAGGGTGCTTCCGGCGGCGCGTGACTTGAATCTGCAGAGCCTGGGCGAGTTTCTGTCGTGCGGGTGCGCGTTACAAAACAGGAC
>DATENK010000586.1:0-3296 GCA_035275085.1 Verrucomicrobiia bacterium
CGGCTGCGACGTTGAAGGGCGCGACACCCGGGGCGGGTTTGTGATCGCGTAGCGAAGTGAAAAGGCCGGTGTCGCTCAGCTTGCGCGGGAATTCGGACGGTCTACCAGCCGCGGGATTGCGCACGAGGCGGTAAGTGCCGCCGCCGTAATCGACAAAGTACAACTCGCCGGCGTGATCTTCCGCGAAGGTGATAATCTTGAACGGTGTATCCGCGATCTCGCGGCTTTTGCCTTCCCGCCATTCCCAGATCTTGCCGGTTTCGTAATCGCCGTAAATGTAAGCTTTTTGCAGTTCGGTCAGTTGCCTGCCGCGATAAATATAACCGCCGGTGATCGAAGCTGCTTCAGAGTGCGGATGTTCGACGACCGGCGGGAGGATGGGTGTGGGCCCGCGTTTGCTGCCGGGACGGACGACGTGATTGCCTTCCATCAAGCTCCAGCCGTAATTGCCGCCATGCACGACGCGGTAAATGTTCTCCCAGAGTTCCCAACCGACGTCGCCGACCCAAAGGTCGCCGGTGGCCGGATCAAAACTCATGCGCCAAGGATTGCGCAAACCGTACGCCCAGATTTCCGGACGCGCGCGTGGCGTGTTGATGAACGGGTTGTCGGGCGGAATGCGATAAGGGCGACCGTTGTCTTCGCGATCAACATCGATGCGAACTATGGAGCCGAGGAGATCGCTCAGGTCCTGGCCGGTATCCAGAAGGTCGGGTGGACTAGGCACGGTGGCGTCGCCGATGGAAAGGTACATGTAGCCGTCCGGGCCGAAGCGGATGCAACCGCCGTTGTGCCCGCCGGACAACCATGTAATGATGAGTTTTTCGGTGGTGAGATCGATGGTTGGCGGATCAGTGTCCTTCACCTTGAAGCGCGAGACGTGCGTGCCTTCGGGCAAGTCGGATTTGTAGATGTAAAAGACAAAGATGTAGCGGTTGGTAAGAAAACCCGGATGAAAGGCGATGCTGTACGTTTCGCGAATTTCGTTATCGAGGTCCTTCATGTTCGCGAACAGGTCCGGCTTCTCGCAGTCGTTTTTGTTTGGGAACGAATAAATCTTCGCTTCGCGTTCGACCATAATCATCCGGTCGGTGCCAGGCATCACGGTCAGTTCGACCGGTTCGCGGAATTTCAGCTTTGGAAAGACGCGCTCCGAAATGTAAGGGGATGGCGGATCAGGCGATCCAACGACGCGGGAAGTCAGCCAGGGGTCGCGAGCGGAGGCTGAGACCACGAAAGCGAGCAGGAGTGTCTGAAGAAGGAATCCGCGAAACGGGCAAAAAGACGCGAAAACAGAAAACCGTAATTTACGGAAAGTGGTTTTCGGAAGTCGCTGAGGGATAATGAGTTCCGTTTTAAACATTTTTAAAAATTACGGAAAATTACGGAAATTTTCCTGGATGAATGCCCAAGAGAGCGATGCTCAAATCGTTTGAAGGTGAAATCAAAAGCAAAGGCGCGGAGACGCAAAGACGCAGCGGGACGAACGTCGCGGTTCCCCGCACAAGACTGGACGAACCAAGTCATCGGAAACGAGGATAGGCGGTAATAGTAACGGTGTCAAAGCTTAACGTGACTTTCGGAAACAACGACAACACTGTTTTTGCCTGCAAGGAACTCTCCGAAAACCTTCAGTCGCCCAGCCCGAACGTCTTTGGTAGCGCCATAGTCAGCGTCCATCCGAGCTCTCTTCCATCGGCGCGTGCAACTCAAAATTGCCAGGAGAGGCGATCAGCTCGGCGATGTCCTGAAACCAGAGCAGCAGTAGGTTCTTTAGCGCCGCAGGGTCGTAGTTTCCACCGGCAACTCCGGTGATAAGCTTGACGCTTGCCATCATGGGCCAACCGCCTCGCTCTGAATTTGGGCGGTCGCCCTCCAATGTGAACTTCACGAGCTTCGCCGTTCGATTGATGCGGCTGGTATACTCGTGAATCTTGCTTTTGCTACGGAAGAGAAAACCATGGGGTTTGGCGAAAATGAATGTCGCCAGCTGGACATAGTAGGCGGTTGGGAAGACGTGCGTGCGGACTGGAAAGTCACTGCCGACGATCTCGAAACTCTTACCATCGATGTCGGTAACCCTGCAACCGGCAGCACGAAATCTCGATTTCAAAGCCTCGACCTCGCATGCATCGAGTTCGTCGCTCATGAATTGGTTCCTTCGCCGCCCAGATACTCGATGAGTAACGCGATCGCGCAGAGAGCCCAGATTATCGGCGTGACGATCCGCAGAACTGGAGCGTGTCCAAACTTCGACAGGGCAACAATAATGCCGGCAGCGGCAAACACGATGAGTGCCCAGGCTGCTAATCGCGATTGGAACCACAAGCCCAATGCGGCAAACCCAAACAGCGCCGTAACGGCAACCGATATGATATTCCCTGCAAGAGCGAAACTCACTCCCCTCCACAGCGCAATGATCATCCATACCCAGCTGAAGATGCACAGCCATAAACTATTCGGGCGTTGGAAGTTGTGAGCCATCTGTACTAAGGACTTAATCGCACGCTCATGAACCCTCGCGAGCGCAAAAGGAAAATGCGAGCGCCAATTTTTGCGAACAGCGCAAGGCCAAAGTATCTCCCTTTCATCGGAATGAATGTGGCGCGCGGCGCACAAAGTCGGCAACCACAAACAGCGTGGGGAGCATCAGTATTACAGTGGTGCACCGCACAACGATGCTGCCGCGGATGAAAGCTATAATAAAGAGCAATGGCGGTGAAGCCAAAGCGGTGTCGCCGCCCGCATGCGCGGGCTCTGCCACCGCAGTCCATATTGAAGCACAAGGGGGTAATGGGGAAATTAGGTTAGGAACGGATGGCCAAAACAGATGAAGCCAAGCGTGGCCCCCGCCGCAACCACGCAGGATGAATGGATTTATGGATTATTGGATGGATGCCCGAGAGAAGCGGGACTCAAGTAGTTTGAAGGCAAGTTCAACGCAAAGGCGCGGCGGGACGCAAGTCGCGGTTCCCGGCACAATGGCCGCGGCCGAAATCAAAACCATACGGCGGTAAAGCCAAAGCGGTGTCGCCGCCCGCATGCGCGGGCTCTGCCACCGCAGTCCATATAGGTGCAGATTTATTTTGTGAACGCGAGTGAACCACGCGTCAGGACGAAGAGGCGATGGTAATTCCTGGCGTACAAAAATGGGAACGTGCTGCGGCTGGTCCTTCGGACACAGCCGCGGTCCGGTTAGGTGGTCTTTTTGGCTTTTTTGGTTTTGGTGGATGTGGATTCGGTTTTCTGGTCACCGTTCGTGGGTTTGGGGGCGAGGGCTTCGAGTTTCTTTTTGA
>DATENK010000587.1:0-2778 GCA_035275085.1 Verrucomicrobiia bacterium
TCAGTTTTATAAGGACGGCGTTCTTGTCATGCAGGCGCCGGATTTGTGGTTTGTGCGCGACACGAACGGCGACGGGAAGGCGGATTGGAAGGAGCGCGTGCTGATGGGGATGGACTCGGCGGATTCACATCACACGGCGAATTCGATCTGCCATGAACCGGGCGGCGCCATTTACCTGAGCGACGGTGTTTTTCATCGCACGCAAGTCGAAACCGCGTGGGGGCCGGTGCGCAACAACGACGCAGCGATTTTCCGATTTGAGCCCCGCACCGGCAAGTTCGAGACGTATATCCCGTTCGGGTTCGCGAATCCACATGGGCGCGTGTTCGATTATTGGGGTAACGATCTGGTAACCGACGCGACCGGCAACAATACTTATTTTGGTCCGGCATTCAGCGGAAAGTTAGATTATCCCGCCAAGCATCCGAAGCTCGATGACTTTTGGGAACGCCCTTCCCGTCCGTGTCCGGGCACGGGAATACTCACGAGCCGCCACTTTCCGGAGGAGTTTCAAGGCAATTTCCTGAATATAAATGTAATTAGCTTTCAAGGGATTTATCGCGTGAAAGTCACGGAAGAAGGCTCGGGCCTGAAGGGGGAAACGATGGAGAATCTGATTTCGTCGAGCGATCCAAACTTCCGTCCATCAGCCGTGAGTGTCGGGCCGGATGGCGCGATTTATCTTACCGATTGGCACAATCCCATCATCGGCCATCTGCAACATCACATCCGCGATCCAAATCGCGATCATGAGCATGGGCGAATTTATCGCATCACCTACAAGGGCCGGCCGCTGGCAAAGCCGCCGAAGATCGATGGCCAGCCGATTCCCGCGTTGCTGGACTTATTGAAAGAACCTGAGAACCAGGTCCGCGAATGGGCGAAGATCGAACTGGATAAACACGATTCTTCGAAGGTTATCCCGGCGGTGAAGAAATGGATCAGCCAATTGGACCCGAAGGACCGGGCTTATCAGCATCACCTCACCGAAGCGCTTTGGGTGCATCAGTGGCACAATGTGGTGGACACTGAGCTGCTTCAGAAGATGCTGCGTTCGCCGGAGCCGCGGGCGCGGGCGGCGGCGACCCGTGTGTTGTGTTATTGGCGGGATCGCGTCCCGAATACGCTTGCGCTTCTCGCCAACGCAGCGACGGATGAGCATCCGCGCGTGCGTCTGGAAGCAATTCGCGCAGCGAGCTTTTTCCGGAACATTGACGCTGCTAATGTTGCCCTGGCATCCTTGAAGTATCCGACGGACTATTACATCAACTACACTTTGAAGGAGACGTTGCGCCAACTCGAACCATGGTGGCGCAAAGCATTGCTCAGCGGAGACGATTCGCTCGCTGCTAATAATCCGAACGGTCTGGATCACCTGGTGCGGAGCATTAAAAGCTCGGAGTTGGCGAATCTTCCACGCAACGGCCGCATTCAACAGGCGATCCTGGCCCGGCCGGAGTTGACCGACGCGCAGCGTGTCGAGGCTCTGGATGTTCTCGCTACCGAGCACAAGACGACGCGCCTGACCGAGTTGTTCGCGGCATTGGATCGCTTCACCAAAAGTGATCCGACGACCGCCGTAAACCTGGCGCGGCTGCTGGGATACCAGACCGCGGCGGATCTGAAGCCGATGCGCAGTCGGATATCCTCGCTGACTGCGCTGCCGCATGTGAACGGAGTTCGTTACGCTGCCTGGGCGGCGCTAGCGCTGATCGACCAGTCATTTGACCCGGTCTGGAATGAAGCGGCTAAATCAACCGATGCAATGGCGGACTTGTTGAACGCGATTCCTTATGTCGTGGATCCAGAATTTCGGGCGACATCTTTCGAAAAAGTGAGCCAGGCGTTGCATGGGGAAAAGGCGCTACGACCCTCAGCGATCCGCGCTGCCGTGAGTTTGAATCGCGATCCGCAAGCGACCTTCAACGCGTTGGCCGCGATGATTACGGCGCGTGATCACGTGACCGCCGCAGCGCAGGGGATACGTGCGTTGCCGCGGTCGGCCTGGGACAAAAATGCCGCCGGAGAAGTGGCGAACGCGCTGCTGACGTGGGCGAAGGGTATTCCCGCCAAGTCGCGCACGAAACAGGATTACATTGAGACGGTCCAGCTCGCGAGCGACCTTGCCGGTCTGTTGCCGAAGGAGAAGGCCGGCGCGGTGCGCAGTGAGTTGCGGGATCTCAGCGTGCCGACGTTTGTGGTTCGCACGGTCCGCGAACAGATGCGTTATGACACACCGCGTATCGTGGTCGAGCCGGGCAAGCCCTTCGAAATCATCCTGGAGAACGCGGACTTCATGCCGCACAACCTTGTGGTCGTGAAACCCGGCAAGCGTGAAAAGGTGGCCAATGCGGCTGCGTTGATGAAGCCGGAAGACGATGATGGCCGCGGCCGCGCGTATGTGCCGAAGACCACGGACATCATCGCTGCCACGCGTCTGATCGAATCCGGTCAACGCGCTACTTTGACGATGACCGCGCCAAACGAAGAGGGCCAATACGAGTACGTCTGCACGTACCCGAACCACTGGATGATGATGTGGGGACAACTGATCGTGGCGAAGGACATCGAAGGGTATCTGCAAAAATATCCGATGGCAGAATTACCAGCCCCGGTCGCCGCGGCGGGCCATGAACACTAGGCAACTACCCCGAGAATCGGATTACCTTCCGAAATCAGAACCGGCCGATTGCCGGTTGCCATCACTTCCGTGTGTGGATCAATGCCGAGTAAATTATATATGGTCGCAGCGAGATCGTCCGGCTTCACAGGATCCTT
>DATENK010000588.1:0-12068 GCA_035275085.1 Verrucomicrobiia bacterium
AGTGAGACAGCGGTCTTCTTCCCTGGAAAGCTCCACTCGAAAGCGCCAAGTCGTTCGCCGCGCGGATGTGTTTTGAAACCCACGCCGTTGAAGGTTTTGAGTCTGGCAGGCGCGAACTCAGGCATTGCTTTGAACTGCTCATACGAGTCCTTCCAGATGAAAAAAGCTTCATAGACAGTGTTGAAGGCGTTTACCTCAAATTCGTAATAAGCATTTTCTCCGGCGATGAATACTTCGACGTCATTGTCGTAATAGATTGGGTCATTGTGATTGGTGTATTTCGCCTGGAGCAATGGTTCCTGAATCCAAATGCCGACGTAGAGGTTCGCATCGTCCCACAAGACAGCGGCTTGGGTGTCGTGAATAGCAGGTTGGCCCGTGATGATATCTACGAACTTGGGCGAGCGCGGTGCGGCCTTCCACGCGCCTTCATCGAGACGGCCGTCGACGGTTATGATCTCCCTGGTGCGAAAAGCTGTGTAGTTGGCGACCTCATTTTCGGGGCAGGGAAATTTCAACGGCTCGGCGGAAGCGGAAAGGACTGCCAAAAAAAATGAAATCAGGTGCTTCATTTTGCGCTGCGATACTGCGCACGTAAGCACCCGAGGGGAAGCCTGTTTTAGTTACGGGCGCGTCAGAAAGCGCCGGCAAGCCGGCGCACTCCGAACGCTTCGCGACTTTCGAGAGATTGCTGCCGCTTTTTTTCGCGTTAGCGGGTTGCCGGGCGACCGATGACGTCGGTGTTGACAGCTTCGGCGGCTTTTTCGCGTGCCTCGCGGTTCAAGGTCGGCATGGTGTCGACCACGTTCTGGCTAACGCCCTGGTTGCGCAAGTAATTGCGTTGTTGTTCGGTGAGTTCGAAGACCTGGCCGCTACCGCGCAAGCGATCAATGATCTCGCTGTCGCGTAGACCCGCTTTCTCCATGGCGACGACTTCATCCATAGTGACAAAGCCATCATGGTTCACGTCCGCCGTGGTCGCAGCTTTGGCTTGTTCGGCGGTAACCGGATTGTTCTGCGCGCGCGTGTTGGCTTGTTCCGCGCCGGCCGTGTCCTTGCCGGTAATCTTGTCGACGTTCGCGCCAATGAGATAGCCGCCGCCCGCTCCAATAATTCCGCCAATCAAGGCGCCGAGCACATTATTTTTCGCTACAGCAACGCCGACGGCCGCCCCCGTCGCCCCGCCGATGACCGCACCCTGAGTTCCTTTGTTGCCGGGCAATTGTTCACAACCGACCGTGCCCATGAGCAGAACTGCGCCGGCGACGAATGAAACACACGTGTTCAATTTTCGCATAAAAGTCCTTCCTATTTCGGACACCATCCGGCAATCCAGCGGCCGCAACCATGGGGTAAAAACCCCTCGGCAACATCGGCCGCATCCGTGCGGGTTTTTTCCAAGGATTTTCCGTTTGGTGATTTAATATTGTGTGTCATGCTGACCGTGGAACTTGGTTATGGAGACAAGAAAGGGAATCCTCGACATCGAATCTTATCCCACGCTCGCGCAGTTGGAAAAATTCATTACTGGCTCGGCGTTGTACAAGAGTTTGGTGAAACCTCGCCCGCCCGAGCCAATGATCTCAGTCATTGTCCCGGCGCATAACGAGGGGGATTATCTCGCTCGGACTTTGGAGGCGCTGCAGGCGCAAAATTACTCGAATTACGAAGTGATTGTGGTTTGCAACGGCTGCTCGGATCATACGGCCGAAGTGGCACGCGGACGGTGCGACGTCTTGATCGATACGCAGCAGAGCGGAATCAGTTTTGCGCGCAACCGTGGCGCTCGTGCTGCACGTGGAGAAATGCTTCTGTTTTTGGATGCGGACACGATCCTGGAGCCGGATGGCCTGAGAACGATTGCGCGGAAATTCAAACGCACGGACGCGGCGGGAACGGTGAAGGGAATTCCAGACAGCCCGCGCTGGTATTATCATGTTTTGTACTTCTTCAAAAACCGGATGCATCGCTACCGCTTCCACACAGGCAGTGTGGGCGTGATCCTTTGTTGGAAGGACGACTTCATGGCGACTGGTGGATTCGACGAACACATGCACGTCATGGAAAACAGCCAGCTCATGAAGCGGCTGTGCGAATTTGGCCGCTATCGCTGCGTCATGCAAACCCGCGCCCTTACCTCAATGCGGCGCTATGACACCGTCGGGCCGGTGCAGACCGCGGTACTGTGGATCAAGCTTTGGTTCAAGAGCCTTATTCGGGGCGTGCGCGGCGAGAAGTACGAGACGGTGCGGTAAAGAAAGCACCAATTCCGAGCACCAAGCACCAAACTTCAATGCTTGCTGCTCCTCTGTTAGCCCCGATTGGCTGTGGGTTACTTGACCGCCATTGCCGTGAAGGGTTCAACTCGGGCCTGTAAGTACACAAGGATTCCCACAAGCGAGGCGAGGGCGATGCTGTGGAAAAAGACGTAGCGCAAAATTGCGCCCTCGTGTCCGTACCAATTCGTTGCGGTGCTTGCGACGACAATGCTTTGCGCGTCCACCATTTTGCCCATGACGCCACCGGAGCTGTTGGCCGCGGCCATCAGGACAGGGTTCACTCCGGTTTGCTCTGCGGTAATTTTTTGGAGACTGCCGAAAAGGACGTTCGACGCGGTATCGGAGCCGGTGAGCGCAACGCCCAGCCAGCCGAGGAGCGTACCGAAGAATGGATAAAGACTGCCCGTCTTTGCCAGGGCCAGGCCAAGCGTCGCGTCCGTGCCGGAATATTTTGTTACGTAACCGAGTGAAAGCATCGCGGCAATCGTGACCAACGAAAATCGAACGCGGTACAACGTTTCGCCGTACGTGGAAAGCATCTCGCGCATCGAAAAGCCCATAACAAACCCGCCGATGAGCGCAGCGACTAGAATGCCTGTCCCAGTGGCCGAGAGCCAATTCAGTTTGAAGATTGCGTCTTCGGGTTTGGTCGGCTTTTCCGGAGTCGATCGCCGAACAACCGGTGGGGTACGCACGACGACCTGGTGCAAGGCCGGAACTTTGAAGGACGGCGCCGAGATTCTGTCGACAGCTTTTTGGTATTTCGGAATTCCCCACGCGAAGACTAACAGGCTCAGGACGATCCAAGGCGCCCAGGCTTTCCGAACGAGGCTGGGGTCTGTAAGACCGGCATTCGTCGAAGGTTGCGAGACAGGAATGTCTTGCAACTTGCCTCTCTGGAGAGCGGCGCTGCCGGGCTGCCATACTTTCAGGAGCCCGACGACCGCCGCCATGGAACAGACCGAAGACACGATATCGACCAGCCAAGGTCCGTGAAAATTCGAGACGACGAATTGCGGAACTGCGAAGGCCACCCCGGCGACCAGCGCGGCTGGCCAGACCTCGATCATTCCGCGAAAGCCAACAAACGCCCATACCACCCAAAACGGAACGATGACTGAGAAAAAGGGCAGTTGGCGCCCCACCATTTTGGACAGTGCGAGCAAATCGATGTCCGTGACGCGCTGCAAGGCTATGATGGGCGTCCCCAAAGCGCCGAAGGCCACGGGTGCTGTGTTCGCGATGAGGGAGAGACCGCACGCTTGCAGCGGTTTGAACCCCAATTGCATAAGAATTGCGGCGGTCACGGCGACTGGCGTCCCGAATCCGGCGGCTCCTTCAAAGAAAGCGCCGAAACAGAATGCAATCAGGATCACCTGGATGCGCGGGTCTGGCGCCAGCGTTGCCAGATTGCTGCGGAGGACTTCGAACAGCCCTTTCTTCACCGTCAGCTGATAGAGGAAAATAAGGTTCAGAATAATCCAGCCAATTGGGAACAGCCCGTACGCTGCGCCGTAAACAGTCGTTGCGATCGCGGCGTTAGCCGGCATCCGATACACGAATAGGGCGATGATCAACGCCACCGCGAGGCCGAGGAGAGCTGCGTAATGAATCCGAATCTTCAGCAGAGCGATTGAACTCAGGAGAACGACGACTGGAAACGCCGCGACGATTGTGGAGAGGGCGGCGTTCCCGAGCGGATCATAGACTTGCGACCACGTCATGGCGCTTTAACGCTTTCGGCGACCCACGCCATGTATTTGTCCGCAACGATGCTCGCCGGCAAAGCGACGAACTCCGGAGTGTCATAGGGATGATGCAGCAGGACGATTTTTTGCAACGCTTTAAGTTTCGCCTTCGTCGTCTTAATTAACAATAGCGCTTCCGCGGACGTGTCCAACTTTCCTTGCCACCAATAATGGGATTCCAACCCCGGGACGATATTCACGCAGGCGGCTGAGTGCGATTCGAGAATCGCGCGCGCCAACTTACGCCCGATGTCTACATTCGGAACGGTGACGAGAATCAGGTGGAGGGTGTTTTGCCTCACTTTTTGCCAATGCAGAACAGATGTTTCTCGGAGCGAATGAAGATGTTTCCTTGCGCGAGGGCCATCGAGGCCTGGCATTTCTCGTTAATGGAATTCGTGGCCAGAATTCCTCTGAATTTTGGACTGGCATTGATGATCGCTGTGTCGCCCGATTCTGAAAGGAAGTAAATCTTGCCGTCGGCAAAGACAGGCGACGCAGAATGATTTCCGCCGATGCGTTCCTGCCAAATAACATCTCCCGAATCCGCCTTGTAGCACGTAGCAATACCGCCATCGGTGATTGCGTACACGTGGCCTTTGACATACAGCGGCGAAGGCTGCGTAGGCACACCTTTCTTTTGCTCCCAGGCAATATGGGTTTGTGTGACATCGCCTTTGCCGCCCATTCTCACCCCACGCAAGGTCGTCTTCTCGAATCCGGAGGCCGCTAAGATCAAGCCGTCGCCTGCCACCGGCGTGGGGACCAGGCCTTCACCTTGGGCATAAACCGTCCAGAGTCGCTCACCCGTTTTTGGATCGAAGCCCTGAATGGCATCGCCGGCGATGCTGACGATTTGTTCTTTTCCGCCGTGTTCGACTACGATGGGTGTGGCATGTGCGATCCGGGACATGCCGCGCTTGCCCGTCCACACCCGTTTGCCGCTATTCACGTCCAACGCGGCGACAAACGATTTGTCCCAGGGAATCTGCCACCCGAGCCGTTCTTCGGCGGTGTTGTTCGGCCAATTTCCAGGCGTGCCCACGCGATTGCTTCCGTCGTAAGGCATGATCAGCAAATCGCCATAGACAATCGGCGATGCCCCAAGCCCGTGGCGGCTGTAGAATTGGACATCGCGATTACTCCACACCAGTTCGCCATCGAGCGTGAGTGCGACCACGCTGCCATCACCAAAAACTCCGTACACGCGTTTGCCGTCCGTGACGGGCGTTGGTGTTGCGTAAGAATTCTTTCCTTCCTTGCGTAACGGCACCTGCTCGAACAGTTCTTTATCCCAAAGGATTTTCCCCGATTTTCGGTCGATCGCAACAACGTGACATTTCGTGCCGCGCTCGGTGGCCGAGGTCAGAAATGCTTTGTCGTTCCAAATAATCGGTGATGACCAACCCTCACCCGGTATTTCGGTTTTCCAGATCAGGTTGGAGTCGGCGCTCCAATGCATTGGCAGGTTCTTCTCGGCCGAAATGCCCTGGCCTGTCGGCCCACGGAATTGTGGCCAATTCTCGGCGTCTGCCCAAAAGGCAAAGGCGAGCACAGCCGCAATGACAGACTTGCGCATAAGTCGATGTATTTAAAAGCGCGGCCCGGCGCAATCAACGCTATTTCGCCATTCGCTTTTTGCGCGCAATTCTTATCGGTTAGTGTTAGGATCAGGCCTTTATGATCCCAGTCCGCCTGACTGCCGTTATGATTTCTGTACTGGCCTTTCTTGCCGGTACGAAGGCGGACGTCATTACAGACTGGAACACGGTCATGCTCAATGCGATTCGGAACGAATCCACCGCGCCGCCCCTGGCCTCGCGCAATCTGGCGATTATGCATGCGGCCATCCATGACGCCGTCAATGCGATTACTCCGGCACATAAACAATACCTCGTCCGTGTGAGCGCTCCCGGCGACAGCTCCGCGGAAGCGGCGGCAGTCGGCGCAGCGTACAAGTGTCTCACGGAGCTTTTTCCCAGCCAAAACGCCACGTTCGACGACGCCTTGGATCAATTCCTGGTAAATAATCCGCCGAGCCAAAATCGGGACGATGGCTTGATGGTCGGCGAAATGACCGCCTTGCTTATTCTTGGGTGGCGCAGCAATGACGGCGCCAGCACAAGCGTTCCCTACATTCCCAGCAGCGAACCGGGCGCCTGGCGCCGCACACCGCCCTTTTTTCGTCCGCCTGAGTTGCCCCAATGGCCGTATGTCGTTCCATTTGCTATGACCAGCGGCGCGCAATTTCGTCCACCGGGGCCGCCGGCGTTGGATAGCGAGCGATATGCTGCGGACGTAAACCAGGTTAAACAACTGGGCGCCGTAAACAGTACCAATCGAACGGGCGAACAGACATTGATTGCGCGCTTTTGGTCGGACTTCAGTTTTACCGTTACGCCGCCGGGTCATTGGAACCAGATCGCCCAAAATATTGTCACAAATCGTCCGTCGAACCTCATGGACAACGCGCGCTTGTTCGCGTTGTTGAACATCGCCATGGCGGATGCGGCAATCTGTGTTTGGGACGCCAAGTACGTTTACAACTTGTGGAGGCCTGTCACGGCCATTCAGCAGGCGGACACTGACGGCAATCCAGCCACCGAAGCCGATCCCGACTGGATACCGCTGCTGAACACGCCCGCATTTCCGGAATATGTGTCGGGCCACAGCGCCTTCAGCGCTGCAGCTGCTGCAGTGTTAACGCTATTCTATGGCGCAGACAATGTCGGCTTCACCGTTGGGTCCGATTCAGTGCCGGGCCTTACCCGCACCTACAACAGCCTGGCGGCCTGCGCGGAAGAAATTGCGTTGAGCCGCATCTACGGCGGCATCCATTTCTATTCAGCAGATGTCGACGGGCTGGAGGCGGGTCAGCACATCGGCGAATACGTAGTGGACGGTTTTTTGCGGCCAATCTCGCAGCCCGCGCAACTGTTTATTGCGGCCCACAAGGAGATTTCCGTGAATGGCACTTTTGGAAACAAGTATGTTGTCGAGACTTCAACGAATCTGGTAGAGTGGGCGCCCTTGTTAACCAATGCCGTGCCATTCACATTCTTGCCGTCTGCCGAGACGGCGACTGCATTCTATCGAGCTGTAGCCGCTGAATAAAATGCCGTCGGGAAAAACATTGCCGCAAGTTAGGCGAATCCAATCGTCTCTCATGCTGACAATGTTTAAAGCGATCGTCATCGCTGGGGTTTTGTGTTGTGCGGTGTCAGTCGGCGCGGTGCCGCTGAAACTCGGCGACGTTGATGCGGATGGCAATGCGACCGTCCTGGACCTTGTCGCGGTGATCAATCACCTGAACAACAACCCACGCCTGCCCAATGATCTCGCAGTGTTTGCGGACGTAAACCAGGACGGGCTGGTCAATCAAACCGACGTCGATTTGATCGCAGACGCGATTGTGGGTTTCTCGACCTTGCCGGAAGTGCCGCTGGCAGCCATCTATGAAAGTTCCCCGTCGCAGGGGGACACGGGCGTGGCGATCACGCGCGAAACGGTCTTTCGCTTCACGCAACCGCTCGCGGCGAATACATTGCTAACCACGTCCAATCTATATGCGGAGTTCGGCGGGCGCCGGCTGCTGTCTCGTTGCGAACTGTCGAGCGACCGCAAGACCGCCACGCTATTCTATTTGGAAAATCTTCCTGGCAGCGCGCGGGTGCGCGTGACGTTTCGCGGCGATGGCATCCGGGATTTTCTGGGGCGATCCGTTGACTTCGATGGCGATGGCCGACCCGGCGGCACGCGCGTGATTGACTTTGACACGCTGACGATCACCCCGGTCGCCGGGACCGCCGTTATCGGCAATGTATTCGCGTCCGACCCTGTGCAAGGGACAAACAGCACAAATTTCATCAATCGTCCGCTGCGGGGTGTGACGATCACTGTGGATGGCATGGAGGAAACGCTGCGTGCAGTGACGGACTCGAACGGCTTTTTCCGGCTGCAACCTGTACCCGCGGGTGAATTTTTTGTTCATATCGATGGCCGCACATTGATAGATGTTGCGGCAGGTATTCGCTATCCTGACCTCTCGTATTATCCGATGGTCGGGAAGGCATGGGCTGCGCGCGCTGGCGAAACCAATAATTTGGCGGGAGGCACTGGAACGATTTTCCTGCCGTTAATCGTTCAGGGCACCTTGCAGGCGGTCAGCACGACGAATGACACGGTGATCACGTTTCCGTCGTCGGTCACTTCCAACAATCCGGCCTTAGCGGGCGTAACGATCAGCGTCCCTGCCAATGCCCTTTTTAGCGCCAACGGCACGCGCGGCGGCAGCGTCGGAATCGCCCCCGTGCCCCCGGATCGTTTGCCCGGTCCGTTGCCGCCGGGATTAAACTTTCCGTTGGTAATCACGGTGCAAACGTCGGGCGCGGAAAATTTCGATCGGCCGGTGCCGGTCCGTTTTCCGAATTTGCCTGATCCGGTCACGGGTAGATTGCTTGCGCCTGGCGAAAAGAGCGCTCTCTGGAGTTTTGATCACGACCTCGGCGAATGGATCATCGTCGGATCCATGACTGTCAGCGCAGACGGTCTTTACGTTGAGTCTGATCCGGGTGTTGGGATTCTTCAGCCCGGCTGGCATGGCAGTGACCCGCGCTGCCGCGGCAAAGGCGGGCAACCGCGCCCACCCAAAAAGCCCAAGAAATGCAAAGACGGTGAAACCTGCGATGATGGGGACGACTGCACGACCGGCGATAAATGCGTGAATGGGGAATGCAAAGGAACTCCGCCCGCCACCCCCGGCGGCGCTGATTGCGACGCCGCAAACCCGGTCACGCCAATCGATTTCAGCCCCTGGGTCGAAACTTACGTGGGGAAGGATTCTTTTGCGCGCCAGAGCAACATCGTCATTAACAGCAAGACATGTTACGATGCAGCGACGGGGAAATGGCGCCGCCGCGTGCAGTCCTTTCAATCGTTTGGCGGTGTCAATTTTGGGATCAATGGTTACATCGAGGTGAGACCTGGACCTGGCGGCAACGTCAACGAGGGAAATTATTGTGAAATACTAACAAACCTGATTTTTTATATTGGCCGTGGGATCGGGAAGTACTATACGCTCGCCTCTGACAAGGCCCACGAATACTACCACCGCGACAAAGAGTACGCGCCCCTGCTCAAAAAGCTTTGGGCAAAGGCGGAAGCCGCGATTGAATCGGAAACCGTCCCCTGCACGAAAAGCTACGTGCAGGCCGCCACAATCCTGAAGGATAAGACCGAAAAGATTCGTGAGAAAATGATCGCGGACTTCGTGGCAGACCAGACACCGAGGGCGGTCGTGCACGATCGCGACATGGACGACGGGCCATATCAAGCCGGGCAGGACGCGCTCAATCCCGTCATCGATCAGATCATCGCCATGGCCAGCGCGAATCACTGGAAACCATGCCCATTGATAAATTCTTCGCCGCAACCGCAGCCAAACGTCATTGGCGAACTTCAGGACAGTCCGAAACGATTGCTGCAAATCCAGGTCACCCCGACAGCAATGTTGCTGAGCGCAGCCGAATCGATGGCCCTCACTGTGACGGGTTTTTACTCCGATAGTTCCACGTCCAACCTCACATTTGATCCGGGCGTGAGTTACTCCATGAATGATGAGGCCGGCACCGCTGCGGTGACCGCTGAGGGTGTCGTCTCCGGATTGGCTCCCGGGCGCGCCTGGATCAACGTGACAGTCTTTTCGGAAACTCGGAAGGAACCCGCATTTTCGATCGCTAGCGTTATAGTGCGTTCGCCGGATGACTATGACAACGACGGGATGCCCGATGCCTGGGAACGGGCGTACGGCCTGAACCCGAATGATCCAACCGATGCGGACCGCGATGCCGATGGAGATGGCGTCACCAATCTTGACGAGTATCTCCTGGATGCTAATCCACGCAATCGTGACAGCGATGGCGACGGCGTGAGCGATGGTAATGAACGAATCATCGGCAGCAATCCGGTTGGCCCCGCAGTGCCAGACCTCACACCTCAAACGGGGCTGCATTACTTCGCCTTGTCGGACCTGGACAGGCTGGACTTCGTGCAGCGGGGGATTGCCGGCGATAACGGCGTTGCGCATAAGAACCTGATTCTCGCGCCCAAAACGCATTACCGGCATTTCATCCTGCAGGCGAGTACGTTGTACATGGGAAGTTCGGATTTTACTACCCCGGACGCCGGCGCAACTATCGATCTGCCTGCTATCCCGTTAGCGCCTTCAAATGGGGCTGATGCCGACGGCGACGGTTTGCCCGATGATGTCGAAATCATTATTGGGACTGATCCTGAAAACCCTGACTCGGATGGTGATGGCGTTTTGGATGGCGCGGAAGTGCAGCAGGGCACGGACGCGTTGAGTAATAAGCCGGTCCGAACAGGGATTCTGGCTTCGGCAGACACACCAGGACGCGCGGTGGATGTGTGTGCGGTAAATGATATCGCAATCGTGGCGGATTCCGCGTCCGGTGTGACCGTCTTCAGCATCGGCAATGGGTTCAAGCCTACCCGGATTGCGCAAATCGACACGCCAGGCAATGCAATCGCTGTTTCGTGTTCTGGCAATCTGGTCGCCGTCGCAGATGATACTGCCGGGCTTGCGATCATCGATGTAACGGATCCGCCGGCCGCGCGCATTCGTTACCAATTAAATTTGGGCAGCGCAGTCCGCGCGGTAAGTGCGGCGGGTGGAATCGCTTACGCCGGTCTCGCGTCGGGTCACGTTGTGTCGGTGGAGATGGCTTCAGGAACTGTGCTCGAGCGCGTCTCCATCGGGACCGCAATACAGGATGTGCTCGTCGGTGGCGACACACTTTATGCGCTGACGGTTGGAACGCTTTACGCATTGCCCTTGGACGGGGTCAGCTTGCGCGTAAGCGGCAGTGCCTCGTCCCCGGGCACAGTAGCGAGCGGACGGCGCTTGCGTTTGTTCGTGGGAAGCGGATTGGCTTACGCCATTCACTCCCGCGGCTACAACACGTTCAACCTCGCTGATGCGACTCATCCGGTGCTAATACAATCGCTTAACACGACGCAGTTCGGGTGGAAACAGATTGTCGCCAATGGCTCCGGCCTTGCGGTGGCAGCGACGGACGCGATCGCGTCCGATGATAGTGTGCATGACATTTGGCTTTATAATATCGGTCCGTCAGGCACCAATAATCAGTTCATCACCACGTTCCCAACGCCGGGAATCGCGTTGGCGGTTGCGATCTACAACGGGCTCGCGTACGTCGCGGATAGTCTTTCCGGGCTGCAAGTAATTAATTACATGGCATCGGACACGTTTGGTTTGCCTCCGACCATTTCGCTCAGCGCCAATTTCCCGCTTAATCCCGCTATCGCTGAAGAAGGCAAGACGGCGCGAATTACGGCGAACGTTACCGATGACGTGCAGGTGCGGAACGTCGAGTTTTATGTCGACGGCGTGAAAGTCGCGATCGACGGTAACTTTCCCTTCGAACATCGATTCACAACGCCGATGCTTGCGTCCGGCCGCACGAGTTTTGCGATCCGCGCGAAAGCTACGGATACCGGAGGTAACGCGGCATGGACCCCGGAGGTTGTCGTGACTCTTGTCCCGGATTTCACTCCCCCAACGGTTCTGCAAGTCTTTCCGCCAGTTGGGGGCATTGTTGGGCAGGCAAATCTATTAGCGGCGCATTTCAGCGAGCCGATGGCGCAAAGCAGTTTGAACGCCGGTGTTTTCCAGCTTTGGTCCAGCGGACAGGATGGCTTGTTGGACACCGGCGATGATTCGCCCGTAAGCAACGGCATCGTCTCCTATCGTGATGAGTTGAATACCGTCTTATTGAGTTTCGACACTAATCTGCCACCGGCGCTTTATCGCGCCCGACTCAGCGCGCCGCTGGCCGACCTGGCTGGGAATGTTCTTGCGCAGCCATTTACCTGGACGTTTTGGATTACCGGCGGCATCGACACCGACCAGGATGGAATTCCGGACCACATTGAGGCGGCGCTGGGATTGGATCGCTTAAACCCGGACAGTGATGGCGACGGCATTCTCGACGGCGATGAG
>DATENK010000589.1:0-4556 GCA_035275085.1 Verrucomicrobiia bacterium
GTTGTCCACCTGCGTGATGTCGCCGCAAGCGCCCTGGAGGAACACGACAGGCAACGCTGCGTTGCCGGTGGCGCCGCGCAAAGTCTGCTCCATTGCGGAAGGCCAGTTGGCGGAAATTCCGCCAGGGCTCGCTGTCGCGTGACACGCGTAATTCACCACCACGCCAACGAGGATGTTGTTGGTGTCCCAAACCCCAACGACTCCGACCTGAGGGTCGATCGGCCCGGCGTAACCAATGATCTCTGGATTGCCAGCACCCGGATGCGAAAACGTGAGTCCGTTCTTCATGCGCAGCCGGCGATTGAAAGCCACTTTGTCTTCGTGGCCGTAGCCGACGGCAGCTTTCGCGTCGACGCGCGCGGCGTCTGCTGCCACCACTGCTTCCACAATTTGCTTCTTCAGCAATTGTATGTAACCCAGGTCCGACACCACCGATTTGCCAAAGTACAGGTCTTTAACCAGCGGCGACGCGTTTTCGAAATCACCGGGTTCAGCCATGCCGATCGGTCCCGAGGAATGCGAATGCGACGCACCCAGCAGAATGTTTTGCGCCTTGATGCCGCAACGCTTCTCGATGTCGGCTCGCGCCTCTTTGGTCAGATGCCGCGTAACAAAAAGGATGTCGATGCCTACCAGCGCGACACGCTGCTGCCCGTCATCGAACACCACCGCGCGCACCTTGCAAGGATCATGAAATTTCCGGTGATAAACCTTGCCGTACCCGCCTGGCTCTTCCATGCCGATATCGGGGGTGATATCTTTTTCGGCAAAACCCGCCTTCAGCGGAGCGGCTTCAAGGCAGCGGATGCAAAGCGTTATTAATCCAATCGCTAGAAGGCTCCGCACTCAAAGTCCTTTGCCTTTGGTCTTTGTCTGCACGCGGCAAAGATACATGTCCGCGGTGATGTATAGAACCGAGCCATCGTTGCCCCAAGTGCAATTGCCTGTCGCTTCGCCGGTGAGCAGCGTTCCAAGTAGTTTGCCTTCGGGCGACAGCACCAACACGCCGCCAGGACCCGTCGCGAACAAATTCCCTTTGCGATCGACCTTTAGACCATCCGGCAACCCTTTGCGGTCAGGGCCCATGAGAGTTGATGCATTAAAGAAAACGCGGCCGTTTACCAACGTCCCCTCGGGCCTCACGTTGTAAGACATGATGACGGGCTTGTTGGTATCTGAGACCGCCACATACAGCGTCTTTTCGTCGGGTGAAAATGCAATGCCATTAGGGAACGTTAGATTATCGATCATCAGACTTACCTCCCCCTTCGGCGTAACCCGGTAGACACCGTTCTGCTTCAATTCCTTTGCCGGATCTTCATTCAACTTTTCCAAGCCATAAGGCGGATCGGTGAAATACAGATCCCCATTCGACTTATAGTCCAGATCGTTCGGGCTGTTGAAGCGGCGCAAATTGTAAAACTGCGCGATCGGTGTGAACTCGCCATCCTTTTCAAGCCGCACAACGCGACGGTCTCCGTGCTGGCATAAGACCAACATCCCGTCGCGATCCGTGGTCAGCCCGTTCGATCCCGGTTCACCGCCCCGCGGTTTGGAGCCGGTGTAACCGCTCGGCTTCAGGAATTCGGTGATACCTTCGCCTTCCTTCCACTTTAGGACCACATTGCGCGGCACATCGGAAAACAGGAGATATCCACCCTTTTTCATCCAGGTCGGCCCTTCCGACCAATCAAAGCCTTCCGCGAGCTTCTCGATCTTCGCGTCTGGCGCAATCAGCTCATCAATGGCTTTATCTCGCCGCTCGATACTGCCGAGGCTGGCATACGTCGTTTTTTCTGGTGGCGACTCCACGGACCCGCGCGCCTCCTTTTTACCACTTTTGCACCCCACCATCAGTCCCGCCGCCATGACGACACATGTGACCCTTGCAATTATGTAACGCATTTAAGTTCCTTACTCCGTTTTGCCCTGCGCTTTCAAGCACTTCGCGAGCAGCGATTCGGCCTCCCTTAATTCTTTGCCCTTTTTTAGCGTGCGATAATTCTTCGCCGCACGCCGCAACAAGTCTTCCGCTTTTGGCAAATCCTGGTTCGCCAGCAGCAGTGTGCGCCCCAGGCCTGTCAGCGCATACGCAATTCCCGCAGGATTCGCGAGCGTCTCGAATTCGCCGAGTGCCGCCTGCCAATTGTCCATCGCGGCGGGATAATTCCGCTGTCCTTCATAGACCTTAGCCTGATGAGCGATCACTGTGGCGCTGCCAAGTTTGTTCTTCGCTTCCGCAAAGTAATCCGCAGCCCGCTTAAACGCTTCCGTCGCATCCGAAAATCGCCGCTGCTCTAATCGCCACAAGCCGACTTCATTATGAAATGTTCCCTTGAGGGCGGCGTCATCTACCTCGCCGATGCGTCCGGCGAGCGCCTCCAGCCTTTGCGCGATCGCATTTGTCTCGTTCGCATTCGCGGCGACCTGCGCCAAAGCCAGATAATTACGAAACCATTCTTTTCGTGATTCAAGCTCCTGATTGATCTTCGCCGCCTCGGTCAGCACTCCTTCCGCCGATTGATAATCGCCCGCCTCGCGATACGCCTGCCCCTGATTGTGCAGCGCCATCGCCACATTCGTGCGGTCGTTGAGCAAAAGGTACAGATCCGCCGCGACTCCCCATTCCTTCGCCGCCCCAGGCCAATTCTCCCCTTCCGTGAATTTGGCGGCCTGCGCCGCGGCACGCTGGGCTTCTTCCACATGCGGGGCCGGCACGGGCGGCGGTTTCGCCGAACGGCAGCCCACGAACACCGCGGCGGCAATGATTGCGATGGCGACACTTTTCTTCACTCTAGCCTCGGTTTTACCACGCTGGTTGGCGTCGCGTTTGTGTTCGGCCCAAAGGCGCCCTTTAACAGCCAATGACGTTTCAGCCCTTGTACGGCTTCGTCCGTATGGACGATCAAGTCGGAAACCTGTCGCAAAATAAATCCGTTCGCTTGCACCTGCGCATTCAAATTACTCGTCAAATCGCCGACATTTTCAAGCGTTACTGCGAGGTTGCTCACGATGACAGCGATATTTGTCTGTGCCGTGATAATTGTTTTGTCCGAGGAACTCAGCACCTGATCCAGTCGCGATGCCATATTGGTCAAGACCGGCTTGGCAGTCACGAGCAGATCGTCTGCGTGCGTCACGATCGCAACTGCATTGGTGAGGACGCTTGCCAATTTATTCGTCAGCGCTAAAACGTCCGGCAGCGCATGTTCCACGGTGTTCACGACACGTTCAAGCCGCTCAGTCAGCGCAGGTGATTCTTCCACCTCCAGCCAATAACCTTTGTTGTCCGCGGGCACAGGCTTATACGCGGCGATCTTGTCGTCCCACATTGCGTCCGGCTTTTTTGTTTTGGCCGTTTTGTCGATGATTCGGATGTTTTCGAACCCAAGTTGCGTAATAATGTTCAGGTTCGAGGAATTCAGCGGCGCATATGCGCCCAGCACCATATGGTTTGTCGCATAAATCTCCTGTCCTAAAACGATATTTGGCCGGTTCGCAAGTCCTTGTGCCTCCTGGATCGTCACCGTCCTCAATTGATTGAACAAATAACTCGGCGGTGCATTCGTGCCTTTGGTGACTTCGACATAACGGCCCCCAAGAAAATCCGCCGAAAAGATCTTGGCGCGCGAATCCGACCAGATATAGCCGTAATACGGCTCCCACACGCGAATCTGCACGAAAACGTTATACGGATCGTAAGGCTCCCCCGCGGTGATCTGCGTAATTTCTCCAATGTCGAATCCCATCAACTTCACCCGGCTGCCCACTTGCAAACCGGTTGCGCTATCTATCAATAAGAAATACGGCAATTTCTGGCGGCCCCAGCCTTTGCGCTTGGCGGTTTGCGCAACGTAATAAGTGAGCCCGATGATTAAAAGAATCGTGGCAACCGTCACAAACAATCCCACCAGCCGTTCCACACGGCTCAGACGAGTGCGCAATTGCGGTGTAAGGTCCTGAAGCGGCATCTATCTAATCGTGTAACAATTCCCGCAAAAGCGGCTCCGAATGCCGGCCCAGTTCGTCGCGGCTGCCGAGGGCGATGAATCGTTGGTCCTTCAACACAGCAAATTGACGCGCGCGGCCTTGCAGCCCGCGGAAATCATCCGTGGCAAATACGAGTGTCGTGCCGTCCGCGCTGACGTGGTCCAAAAAGTTCAACCACCAGAGAGCCTCGCGCGGATCAAGTCCGCTCAACGGATTATCGAGCAGCAGTACTTTGGGTCGCAGCGCCAGCGCGCGGGCCAGGCCGGCGCGTTGCTGCAATCGGCGGTTAATCGTGCCGGGC
Source organism: Verrucomicrobiia bacterium (assembly GCA_035275085.1). Classification (GTDB taxonomy): domain Bacteria; phylum Verrucomicrobiota; class Verrucomicrobiia; order Limisphaerales; family DATENK01; genus DATENK01. The sequence continues at coordinate 4,292 of DATENK010000589.1, forward strand.
ATGCGACCGGTGTAGTCGCCCAACCCGACCATTTCAAGCAAACTTCCCGCCCGGTCCCGACATTGCGCCACCGTGAGGTTCTCGTGATATTGCAGCGGCAATGCCACGTTTTCGATCACGTTTAAGTGATTCAGAAGTCGCCCCCCATCGAAGATCATTCCCACCTTCAGGCGCGCTTGAAGCAACCCCTGCTCGTATCCGGTGGCGATCTCCTGGCCGTAAATTCGGTAAGTGCCTTGCCCGACTGGCACCAGCCCCGCGAGGG
>DATENK010000590.1:0-10758 GCA_035275085.1 Verrucomicrobiia bacterium
GGCCGCCTTGTCGAAAGCGGAACTGACCTCTTGAAACACCTTGACCGCTTCGTCCTTCTTGCCCGCCTTGACCGTGGTCAGATAGCGCTTCTCGATCGTCTTGAGGCTATTCTTGATGCTGGAGTTGCGAGTGTGGCGGCGCACACTTTGGCGCGCCCGACGTTCGGCTGAAACTGTATTTGGCATAATCAGGCCCTTTCCATGTATTTCCCTGTGCGCGTGTCCACTTTGACCTTTTCGCCGGTCTTGATGAACAGGGGCGCTTGAATTGTGATTCCCGTCTCGAGAGTAATCGTTTTCTGGACGTTGTTGGCAGAATCGCCGCGGACACCTTCCGGCGCATCGGACACGGCCAAAACGACGCTTGGCGGCACTTCCACTTGCACCGGCTTGTCGTCCACGAACGTCATCGTCACGGATGCGTTCTCGACGAGATAGCTTTTTCCATCGCCGACCGTTTCCCGCGGGACGGTCACCGTTTCGTAAGTCTCGGGGTCCGAGAACACGTAATCGTCGCCGTCCTTATAGCTGAACTCCATCCGCTTGGTCATCATCGGGATGACCTCGATCTTTTCGGTCGAGCTAAAACGGACGTCGGAAGTCTTCCCGGTGCGGATGCTGCGGATGTTTGCTTGCACAAAGGCGCGTAAGTTACCAGGGGTGCGGTGCTGCGCATCTAAAACCACGGCTATGTCGCCGTTATAACTAATCGCCATACCACGGCGTAAATCGTTTGCTGTCGGCATAAAACTGTCTGTAAACCCGCTTGGATTAAAGCGGAGCGTGGAAGTTACCCGAGCTTAAAGGCTTTGCAAGCCCGTTTTGCGGGCAAAATCAGCGTTAATTACGCTCGATCAGCGATTACGCCTCCCGCCGGATATTTACCCAGGTGTGCACGTGCGGCGCGCCGCGGAAATACCAGAGCATGGCCGGGCCTTCGATCTGCCACACATCCCAGACGCCGTCGTTGCCGATGTCTTCGTTCTTGTAAAAGGCCATGTGCAGGTTGTCGAAACCATTAGCGTTCACCAGTTTCATGGCCTCATCCGTGTCGGCCTTCCGGAAAGGCGCGAGCAGGTCAGCCATCACTTTGCGCACGTGGTCCTTTTGGTCGCGCGACAATTCCGTGAGCGGGATACCAGGCAAACCTTGTTTGTTGCCGGTGAGCTTCACCGTTTCAGTACCTTTCTCTTCACGTGGCTCATCCAGCAACGCCAACTGGCGTTGCTTGCCGTCGAGCATCTGGAAGACCTCATTGGCGCGCACCGCCTGGAACCAATACGCGTTGCCGGGATGCGTCGGCTTCTCGTTAAAACTTTCGGCGGCATGGCCATAAAAGATCGGGCCGCCAAACGCCGCACCTTCAACCGAGTCGCCATCGCAGCGGCGCGTGCAATGCCGGCCGGTGAGCACGAACTCGAACTTGCCGGTGCCGGGTTCGCCGAACAATGCGATCGAGGAGTCCTCAAAGCCCTTGTTGCCGCTGTCATGCACCACTTGCTTCATGACCGTCTCGGCATATTCCGGACTGTGCAGGCCCATAAAGATTTCGCGAATCATCTGCTGCTGGTCCTTGGTATAGAAGTCCAGCTTTTTGTCCACGATGTGCCAGTTGTTGTCCACTTTGGAACGCAACGGATGGTCAAAAGGAAACGCGACAGCCTTCCGTTGTTCTTCCGTCAAGCTTTTGTACAGCGTGCCAACGAGTGTTTCCGGCTTGTCCTTCCTGGTCGCCGCCATCAACCCGGGCGTCGTCCCCAGCGCAGCCGCCGCAGCGGTGCCTCCGATCGTGGTTTTGATGAAGTCACGGCGAGTGATCGGACCGCTGCATCCGCACTCCGAAAGGCTGGGAATAATTCTCGTTGACATAACATGCCAGTGCTATCAAGGAGCGGCGCCCTTGACCAGCGAATAATTATCGGGTTCCCACCCGAGGCGAAATTCGCAGTTCACCCTATTCAGCGTCCGCCCTTCTTGAGCGACTTAAATCGCATGGCCTTTAGGACTGCTTGCGCAGCATGGATTTTGAGTTCATTTTCGGTTTTTGCCGCCGCTCCCGACCTTCAGGTCTGGGGCCCTTCGACGCGGCCGTACGTGGATTACCGCAGCTTCCCAACCGACAGTTGCGAAGTGCGCGAGGGGTGCACACAACCGGGGACGCGCCGACTGCTCCACTTCGAAGCCGAATCACGCAATTACGGCACTGCGGACCTTGTGTTCGGCGACCCAGCGCAGAACCCACGGTTCGTCTGGGATCCGTGCCACAATCATTACCACTTCGGCCAGTTCATGAATTATCGGCTGCTGGACACGCAAGGGAACGTCGTGCTGGAAGGGAGAAAGGTCGGCTTTTGTCTGGAGGACACCGTCAAGTGGGACCCAAATGCTGGAGTGCAGCGCTACAACTGCGGCTATCAAGGCATCCAGCGCGGCTGGGCCGATCGTTACACCTATGACGTGCCGTGCCAGTTCCTCGACATTACCGGCGTTGCTCCCGGGACCTACATTCTCGATATCATCGTGGATCCCCTGAATTTCATTCCTGAGCTGGATGACAGCAATAACGAAACCCAGGTCACCGTCGAAATTCCACCGGAAGCCTGTTCCATTCCGCCTTCAAATGATTATTTTCCAAATGCGATAACTGTTTATAGCATCCCCGCCGTCGTTTACGGCGAGAATTCTTGCGCCACGAAACAACCGTGGGAGCCCAGTTATGCCGGCAACTATGGCGGCCGCTCCGTCTGGTGGCGTTGGGTCGCACCCTCCGCCCAACATGTCGTCGTCAACACCGAAGGCAGCACCTTCGACACTTTGCTCGGCGTCTTCCGCCATATCCCAAATAACACGGTTCTCATTGCCGAGAACGACGACATTGTCTACAGCGTTGTGCAATGGAGCCAGGTGGAGTTTGATGCTGTCGAAGGGCAGGAGTATCGCATCGTGGTCGATGGCTTTGATGGCGCGACCGGCAGCGTGGTCTTGCGTTTCGACCCGCCGCCCAACGACGATTTTTCAGGCTGCCAGCCTATTTCAGGCAGCACTGGTTCTTTGACCGGTCATAACATTGGGGCGACTCGCGAACCTAATGAACCGACACACGTCCAGACCTACGGTTCGCACTCGGTGTGGTATTGCTGGACCGCGCCCAAAGCCGGCACCGTCGAATGGAGCACAATCGGCAGTGACTTCGATACCACGCTTGCCATCTATCGTGGCGACGCTCTTAACGCCCTCACCCCTGTGGCTGGCGATAATGATAGCGGTGCCGGCGGGACGAGTAAGACGCGCTTCACGGCTGTCTCCAACACGGTGTATCGCATCGCCATCGATGCGCGCGCCGATGGCATGGGGCACATCGCGCTTAACTGGAATTATGTCTCAGGACGCCTCGCCGTTCGCCGAAGCAGCAATGGAAGCGTCATCCTGACAATCACGGGCGCGGACGGAACCTACACACTGCAAAGTTCGAGCAATCTAACCAGTTGGTCTCCGGCGGGAAGCGTGACGGTCGTGAACGGCACCGGCACCACCACGCAAGCGAATAATACAGCGCGCCGGTTTTATCGCGCGGTATTGCCGGCGCAATAAGGAAGCTTTAGGCGGCTTTGGTCTTGAGCGCGCCTTGCGCCACCTTCACCAATTCGCTAAAGGCAGCCTGGTCGGTCGCGGCAATGTCGGCAAGAATTTTGCGATCCAGCGTCACCTTGGCGGCCTTGAGCCCTTCAATGAACCGTGAGTAGGTAATCCCTCCTGCGCGGGCGGCAGCATTGATGCGGACCTGCCACAGAGCGCGGAATGTGCGCTTTTTAGCGCGGCGATCGCGGTAAGCGTATTGGCGGCCATGGTCGAGCGCGTCAGCAGCGTAGCGATAAAGTTTGGAGCGGCGCATCCGGAAGCCCTTGGCTGCCCGGATCGTGCGTTTGCGGCGCTTGCGTGAAGCAGGTGCGTTGGTAACTCGCATAAAATCGTTATGTTAATGGCTGAATGGCAGGCTCTGGATCACACGATATGTATCGGTGTCGGACACGGTGACGGCTTTGCCCAGACGGCGACGGCGCTTGGGGTTCTTGGTTTGCAGCAAGTGGCGTTTACCCGCGTGCGCGCGCAGCACCTTGCCGCGCGCCGTAATCTTAAAGCGCTTGGCCACTGACTTCTTCGTTTTGATCCCTTTAGGGCGTCGCATAAAATGATTCTTTCTAAAAAGAGCGCGAAATATGGCATTCCAGTACCCCTTCCGCAAGGGCCATTTTAGCGCTTCAGGCGGAGGGGGCCGAAAAACCGGGGCAAAACGGGGTGGTCTACCGCTGGCGGAGAATGCACCGAAGGTTAGCGTACCGGGAAGGAATGGCACATTTGCTTCGAAATCAGCTCGTTTTAGCGATGCTGACCTTTATAAGCACGGCGTGCTGGCTCGTCTGTTTCTGGTGGATGTGGCGGATTTCGAGCCGGCAGGATGCCCTGCTTAAGGAGTTGCATAAGCACACGCAGCGAATAGCGCGCCTGACGAAAGCCGAACACGACCTGATCCAGGAGGTGCATCCCCAAGTGGGCGCCATCAAGGAAGCGATCGAGCAGGTAGCCGCTGACGTACCGGCGGAGAAGAAGCACGCACATGGCAAGCGGTGATTCATCGATAGGTTATTAGGTCGTCCCGGGCGGCTTGGTCGGAACGTCGCAGACGCTTAGGGCAAAGTCAAAACCCGATAAAACCGCTGCGGATGCGTTCGCTTGTCTCTGTCTACCCAGTCGAATGGGTTGCTGAGGGGCACATTCGTGGCGATCGGAGACCAGTCGCGCAAGTTCGTCGAGGCCTCCAGCACGTTCGTGCGGCCCATCACAGAAATGCTTTGCACAAGCACCGTCCCGCTCTCTGATTCGCCGAGCGCCAGAAGTTGCGCCTGGTCCACGTCAAGCTTCACCTTGGTCGAACCACTGAGGTGAATTGTCCCTTCAGTGTCAGCGGTGGCCGTGTCATTATCCACGCTCGCAATTGCCGACGCGGAAACGAATGCGTGTCCGCCTCCAAAGGACCCATCGTCGCTAAAGACGCGCGCGCTCCATGCGGTCTGCCCATTGCAACGAACAAGTAGCGGCTCGGGACCGTCCGGGAAATAGTACGGCGCTCCAAACGTACCAGCAATCACATGGAAGCGTCCGACCGTCTGCCGCAAAAGACCGGTCAGATTAATCATCACCGGCTCGGAACAAGTCACCGTGCCCTGGATTGTTGCCGCGCCGATCTTCGAGTCTGCGCCCGCTTCGCTGTCCACGGTGACGCCGATCTTCAGCTTCGGCCGGCCGTTTACAACCAATACCAGGTGACCGCCCTCTTCCCTGAATCTCGACCCCGCCATAATGAAGTAGGTTGTGCCCGCCGACGCGGGAAAGCGGACATAGTCGCCGCCGAAACACGCCACCTCCTGGAGCGCATTACGGGCGCCGGTCCACACTGATAGAACGACGGAGTAGTCGCTCGCTTCGGCATGGGCCTCGATAAACAAATCCCCGCCTGGAGTAAAAGAGTACCAGACTGTCGCGCCTGGCTGGTTGCATGTCATTGGGTCGTCCCGGTTTGTGGTTGCCAGTGAAGTGTTAATAGCCTCAATGAAAGGTAATGACGTCAGCATCGTCGCGCGGTCAAAGTCGTCATTAGCCGGAGGCAGGACTCGATTGACGGTGAACACCAGCCGGCCGCCGGCGCCTGTAATCATGAAGTAATAACGTCGCCCGGCAACCGCGTTAAACGCCACTCTTGTAAATGAGCCGGTATCAACACCGCACGCCACTCGCGTTAGGGAGCCTCGCGCTCCCGAGAATACCCCCAGCCCCGCCACGTAATCGCTGCCTTCGGTACTTGCTTCGATTCGCATCGGAGCGTTCGGCGTGAAGGCGTACCACACGCTGTGCCCTTCATAGTCGCACGGATAAGGGTCGTCGTTTGCCATGATTGCCCCTGCCGTTTGGATTGTATGCGTATAAGGCAACGCCGGGATTGTGATGGCATTCGGAATGTCGTCATTCGACGGGGAGACAAGTGTATCGACTGTGAAAACCAAATTGCCGCCCAAGTCGTCGTCATAAGCGCCCACCATGAAGTAATAATTCTGACCGGCAACAGTATCGAAAATCACTTCCGCGGGCGTGCTCCCAAAACTCTGGTCGCACGTTATCGAAGACAATGAAGTTATAGGACCGCTGAATACGGACACAACGGTCTCGTAGTCGCTGCCGCGGGTAGTCGCCCGGATGCGCAAACGGTTTGTTGCGGAAAAAGTGTACCAGATAGTGTGACTGGGGTAAGTGCAGGTATATGGGTCTTCGCTGTTTATGGTTGCAGCACTCGTTTCAGTCCGGTTGGTATACGGCAGAGTAGTAATACGCAACGCAGTCGCGATCTCGTCCCCGGGAATGGTCACGCGGATACGCGTTGTTGCTTCATCAACCGCCCCCAGCCCGTTGTCCCCGCGAAAGATGACGTCGTAAGTGCCCGAGTTTCCCACCCCCGGCGTCCAGCTAAATGTGCCGGTGTTACTTCCATTATCCACGAAACTGGCGCCGGATGGAAGGTTGGACGCCGCCAATGTCACTCGCCGGTTTTGTACTTCCGTCGCGCGCACGGTGAATGTCAGCAATCCTCCTTCAGCTACCGCGAGCGAAGCTGGCGCACTGAGCACAACCGGAACGTCGGCATTGAACCGAATCTCCCCCTTAAGCGGATCGGCTGCGTTCTCACAATGCTGCTCGAACGTTGCCCAGAATTTGTTGATCTGATTGCCGGCACCATACGCGACCTGTTTTACTTCGAAGCTGCCGGTGATCGTGTTACAGCCCACACCATCTCCGGAGATCCACATTCCAGGCTTGCCCGGGGACCGGAATGCCAGCCGCTCGGCTTGTAAATAGCTGCCAGCTACCAGTGGCTGATTCACCGGCGCGGCAAAATCGAGGCTGAAATTGTGACCTGAGCCATAAAAGGAAATTGAAACGCTGTTGGAAAAACTCTGGTATGCCCCGAATGAGCCATTGGCATCCGTGAAGAACAATTGCTGTCCGCCAAGGAGCGGATCACCCGGCTCACTATTGAGTCGCAACGATGTTGTCGCCGCAATCCCGTTGCACGTTAAGCCCGCGAGAAGAAGAGCAATAACGTCGGATCGAAAATAGGTCCGCAAAAGGTGGCGGATAGATGCGGTTCGCTTCATAGTTGTTCCCAGGTACGCTGGTTCGCATTACCGGCGTTGCGCTTCAAATTGTCAATAGTTAAGGCGCGTTAACGCGCCCGTCTGCAAGGAGATGTTTGCGTCCGATCGTTGTCGGATTCGAGCCCGTCGTCGCATAAAAAGCTCGCATAATCGACCGTCGGCTGCTAAACTGGTTCGTTCCCGATGAACGTCCGTTACGAGGAAATCGTCGAAGGCGAATCACTCATCCGCATGCCTCCGGGCGCGCGCCATGAGATCGTTTGCGCACGACTGCACGCCACCGTCGCGGCATCCCTTGAGACCGTCACCGCCACCCGGTTGCTCGCGCCTCGGACCGTCGTACAGATCTCTCCAGGCACACTCGTGCGACCCGACCTCGCGCTCGTCACCGCGGCGAACAAGCGACCCTGGCTCGTCGCCGAGATCATTCACTCCGGCGATCATTCATCCGATACCGTCACCAAAAAAAGCGCCTACGAAGAATCGCGCATCCCGCGCCTCTGGATGATCGACCTCCGCTACGATAACGTCGAGGTCTACCACGGCACCCAGTATGGCGTCACGCTGAAGGACATTCTCGCCCACCGCGATTTCCTTACGGAAAAGCTTTTGCCAAACCTCAACCTTGGCATCGCCGATCTCTTCGCCGAATAATCCGCGATGCGGACGAACCGTAACGCCGGTCTTCAGACCGGCTCTTGTTTCCTTTTGATGCTTATTCTTCTCGGCTGCTCCCGCGAGCGTACCCCGGCTCGTGCTTCGTCGAAATGCGGCATCGAAACCAACCGCTTCGCAGTCCTCGAAACCGAACTAACTCCAGGCATCCTGATCCACAGTGACACCAAATACCTCGGCCTTTTCGCAGATAGCGAATCGCCGCCGTCCCACATAGCGTTTGCGACCCACACGGGCCCGCGGTCATTTCGGCGCTCGCAAAAACTCAAAGCCGACGAGATGGAAGAAGGCTGGCTTCTCCTGTGGGGGCAAACCGCGCCGCCCTGGGTTGTGTATTTGCAGCACAAGCCCCTCGCGCTGTCGTTCGACACGAACGGCTTGCATCTTTCCTTCGCGAAATCTGCCGGTGATGTCGTTCTCCTACCGCTCCACGGCACGTCTACGAACATAGACACGCGCAAATGGTCCGAGTTCCTCACACGCGACCCTCTCCTCCGCATCCGCTATTGGGCCAGTGTACTTCGCGAGTTTCCGTTCGAATGCCAAACATCCATTGGTCCGAGCAACTCGGTCCGTCAGAGCTTTCGCTTTCATACGATCCGCGATGACTGGGGCACCAAACCGCTCCAACTCGCGCCCATCAGCCCGCCCCTCGCCCGCATGGCCGACGAGCAACTCAAACGCAAACTTATGGACCTCAAAATGGCAACCCCTTTCGGCCCATACATGGCCTTTGAACGCACCTCGGACTGGTCCTCCTCTTTTCCTCCTCATCCTAATCTTAATCTTAATCCTAATCTCTTCTGCGCCTGGGCCACTCTCGGCGACAGCACCCAGTCCTCCACCAACACCGCCCTCATCTATGCCATCGGAGCCCCCACTTCCCGCTGGCCCCGCATTCCCACTCTCGGCTCCATCCAACCCATTCGCGACCAACCGGCGCCGAAATCCCTTCCAACCCTCCTCAACCGCAACTCCCGGCTGATCTCCTATGATTGAACTCGCCGCGGACCGGCGCCCCCTGATACTCTAACGCGTCATGATACGGGTGCTTTTTGCGCTGCTTTGCCTGGCCTGCACGGCTTTAGCGGCCGATCATTGGCCCCAGTTCCGCGGGCCAACCGGGGATGGCCACGCTACGGCTCGCAATCTGCCGACCACCTGGACCGAAACTGAGAACGTCCGCTGGAAAACGCCTATTCACGGCAAGGCATGGTCCTCCCCTGTCGTCTGGGGCGACCAGATTTGGGTGACCACCGCGCCCGAGGATGGTACGCAGCTTTTCGCCGTTTGCATCGATCGGAACGCAGGAAAAATCATCCACGATCTGAAGCTCTTCGATGTCCCTAATCCTCAGTTCTGCCACAAATTTAATTCCTACGCGTCACCCACTCCCGTCATCGAAGAAGGCTGCGTCTATATCACGTTCGGTTCTCCGGGTACGGCTTGTCTAGACACGAAAAGCGCAAAAGTCCTTTGGGAACGGCGCGACATCGAGTGCAATCACTATCGGGCTGCGGGCTCCTCACCGATCCTCTACGGCGATCTGCTTATCCTCGCCTATGACGGCAGCGACCATCAGTTCATCATGGCCTTTGACAAAAGGACGGGAAAGACGGTTTGGAGAACCAATCGTTCGATCGATTACAAAGACCTCGGGCCGGACGGAAAGCCGCAGGCCGAAGGCGATTTTCGCAAAGCATTCGCTACGGCGCACGTCGCGGATATCGATGGGAAGCCCACGCTCCTGAGCATCGGCGCGAAGGCCTTCTATGCTTACGAACCGCTGACCGGGCAGGACCTGTGGCGGGTAGAGGAGCGCACCAGCCATTCCGCCGGCACGCGGCCCGTCGTCGGCCACGGCTTGATTTTCGTTCCCAGCGGCTGGTCGAGCGGTTTTGTGCTCGCAATCCGCCCTGGCAAGAAAGGCGAAACCCTCGACGCAAACGCTGCCACCAACGACAGCAGCCAGCGGCTTCAAGTCGCCTGGAAAACCAAACGCAATGTTCCGAAGAAACCTTCCCTGTTATTAATTGATGATTTGCTCTACATGATCGACGAGGGCGGCATCGCGACTTGCGTGGAAGCCAAAACCGGCGCCGAAGTTTGGCGCGAACGCATTGGCGGCAATTATTCGGCGTCGCCGATTTACGCCGACGGAAACATTTATCTTTGCAGCGAAGAAGGCAAAACCACTGTCCTGAAACCCGGCCGCCAATTCGCAAAAGTCGCCGAAAACACCTTGCCTGACGGCTTCATGGCTTCTCCCGCCGCGGTCGGGAACGCCCTCTACCTGCGAACCCGTACGCACTTGTATTGCATCGAGAAAATTGGGGCTACGCAGCAAGTCCGAAAGCTTTAGCATGTGGCAACTCGCCAAAGAATTTTTGCTGTTTCTCCGCCAGGAAAAGAAATGGTGGCTGGTTCCTCTGATCGTTCTGCTGCTCATCCTCGGCGCCATCATTATTTTCAGCTCGGGCTCGGTGCTCGCGCCGCTCATGTATCCCTTCATGTGATCGGCCATGCGCCATGTCCTTGGCATCTCAGCCTACTACCACGATTCTGCAGCCGCTCTGTTGCGGGATGGCGCCATCGTCGCCGCCGCACAGGAAGAACGCTTCACGCGAAAAAAGAATGACGAACGCTTCCCGACGCATGCGTCAGCTTTCTGCCTGAAGTTCGCCGGCATTTCCGAAGCTGATCTCGACGCCGTCGTCTTCTACGACAAGCCGATCACCAAATTCGCCCGCTTGCTGGAATCCTATCTGGCGGTTGCGCCGCAGGGGCTGATCACCTTTCCGCGCGTGCTCCCGAGTTGGCTGGCCGAAAAGCTCAACCTTCGTAAAACCATCCGCGACGAACTTCCGGGCCTTCGGAA
>DATENK010000591.1:0-11619 GCA_035275085.1 Verrucomicrobiia bacterium
TAGCTTTTTGGACCTCCACCAGTTTTTCGGGCAGTGGCAAATCCTTCGCGATGGGCAGCCCGGCTTTCGAGATCAGCCTGCCGACGGCTTGTTGCGAAAAATATTGCACACCGCACCCGTAATCCCCGGACCATTCATCCGCGGGCGCGTGGGGGTGATAATCGATCGGTGCGAAGGCCAGTTCGTTAAGCCAGGCTGTGATTTGCCCGTCCGGCGTGACATATCCGGCGGCCTGACTGGAGCCCATGGAAATGCCGAGCACGCCATTGGCCTTCAACGTCATCGCTCCGGCAAGCGCCGTCACTTCGCCATCGTTTACCACTTCAAAGGGAATGTTGTTCCATGCCCGCTTGAGTTCCTGAAAGAGGCCCTTCACTCGGTTTTCGAACAAATCCTCCGGAACCCCGCGAAACAGCGATGCGACTTTCACTTGATTATTTACATAAACACCTGCGGCGCTTCCGCCAATGGCATCTACGCGCGGCAGATGCCTCGCGGCCCGCTTCAACGAATCGTTGATTTGATCAAAGTGCCATTGTGGATCCGAATGCGACCTCGGGTCCCACGGCACCTCTTCGGTGAAGACAGCGTTGCCGTCAATTACAGCCGAAACTTTGCGATCACTCGCCCCCAGGTCGAAGCCGATGCGGCAACCTTTCACGTGTCCGCCAAGTGGCGCGCTCTGCTCTCGCGCCGCCGGCAATTCTTCAGCCCCGCACCAGCGCACTTCGAAGGGACGTTCATAAATTCTTTGTCCCATGATCTCCGCATCGAATTTGCCGGTCGCGCTCTCAGCGTAATACCGCTGCAGCTGGCCGCATAATTCCTTGGGTCCACTGAAATGAATCCGATGCCCGCCACGTGACCAAAGAAGGAATTTGATCCAGCGTTCGAGCAATCGGAAATCGCCGCCGGGGATATCCGTTGTAACTCTAGAAACGGAATCGGCCGAGCGTTCCAACGCGACCTCGACGCGCAGGCTTTTCTCGCCGCGCATGGCAAGCGCCGCCGGCTGAAACTCCGGCTGGAGAGGCGGAATGATCTTTGGTCGCGGCGTCATGTTGTTGGTGCAGTGATATTTAACCACCGATGCCACTGAGAGCACGGACAAAAATGTTCCCTCGTTTCTCCTGATTTGGTATATGTGAGGAATGATCCGGCATTGGGCGTATTCCATGGGGTTTCTTGTACTGACCGCGCTGGCAGCGCGAGCGCAAACGGGCGTGTTGACTCTGAATATCGGCGCGCCCGCTGTGCCGCCGTCTAATCTCGTTAAGCACGACGATGAATGGCGTTATCACCTCGGCACTAACGCGCCTCAGGCGAACTGGAAAACGGTTCTCGATGATGGCGAACTCGATCCGGTGATGTGGGGTTATGGTCCCGGAGGCTTCGGCTATGAAGATGGGGACGACAACACGTTGCTCCTCGTAATGAGCAACCGCTGCTCGACGCTGTACATACGTAGGAACTTCGACATTCCAGCCGGTGTGGACCCGATCCGCAATCTGCGCCTAACCATGGATTGGGACGACGGTTTCATTGCATGGATCGATGGGGTCGAGGTGGCACGTTCCGCCAATGCACCGCCGGGAGAGCCGCCGAACACCGCCCTTTCCAATCCGCCCAATCATGAAGCCTCTCGCGGCGCCGGCGGCAGTCCACCGACCACTTATGAGCTTGGGCCGGTTGGAGCGCGTCTAACCTCCGGCGCGCACGTGCTTGCAATCATGGGATTGAACGGTGCGCTGAACAGCAGCGATTTTTCCCTTATCGCCGACCTTGTTCTCGCCGGAACCTCTGGCGGTGCTGACGCCGACGGCTACTTCGCTTTGGTTCACACCAATTCGATCACGCTCTCCGGTTCGAATACGCTGGCAAACGCTGCACAGCTAACGATTAATGGTCTGACGGCCAATTACGATGCCGTCACCCGGACCTGGAGCCGCGTGCAGTCATTGCAGCCGGGCATGAACCGCTTGTTCATCGCATCGCTGGACGCGCAAGGTCACATCCTGGGTTCAATCAGCAAAGATATCGTTTCCGAACTGATTTCGCCGCGAATCGGCGGCAGCATTTCCAGCAATACGACCTGGTCCGGCACGATCCGCGTCACCAACGAACTGCTGATCACCTCCGGCGCGAGACTTACTATCAATCCGGGGACAGTAGTTTTGTTGACGCCTAATGGCGCCGTCCGGGCTGCGACGAATAGTACAGTCGAGGTGTCCGGCAGCGAGGACCAGCCTGTTTTCCTTTTGCCGGTAGATGCCAACACACCATGGCGCGAGATCGGCTGCATCGGCCCGGCTTCTTCGTTGCGCTTAACATTCGCTGAGATCGTCGCTGCTCAAATGCGCGTCCAAAACGGTGGATCGGGGCTCATGCAACTTTCGATTCTGCGTGATCTTCCCACGGCGCTCGAAGTCGTCGAGGCGGATAATGGAGCGCAACTCACGTTATTGCAGAGTTATTTCGCAAGGTTCTCAGAGCTCGATTCGCAGAACACGCCGGTCTGGATTGAAGGCTGCCTCTTCGAACATTTTGCGGTGGACGGCATAGATATCAAAACCACGCTTGGCCTGCCCCTGAATGTGCGCTGGAGCACATTCAGGTACGCCGACCCGAATAATTTGAACGCCGACGCGGTCGATTTCGGTCCTGGCGCCGGCACGGTCGAGCGTTGCCTGATCCACGGTTTTCCCGACAAAGGCGTTTCGATTGGCGGCGCGCCCGGAACTATCGTGCGCGACTCCCTCATTTACAATTGCGGCATCGGCGTTTCCGCGTATTCATCTACAAACGTCCTGGTCGAACGCACTACCATTGCCGCGTGCACCAACGGCATCCTGTTCCGCGACAATCCCCAGCCCGCCATCGGATCGGCCAGCAACATAATCGTTTGGGGCAATAGGACCAACGTCGCCGTGCTGAATAGTTCATCGCTGACAGTTTCGCAAAGTGACATCCAAGGCGGTTATCCAGGACCTGGCAATATTTCGTCCGACCCGCTTTTATCGAGTGATTACCGCCTTGCGTCCAATTCGCCTGCGCAAGGCATGGGTGCCCGGTTTCCCTTGGGCGGCATGCCATCTACACCGTTCAACCTGGCAGTCGTGGTCAGCGGCTCGGGGCCCCTGACGCTCACATGGGAGGAAGACGCCGACAACGAAGATCGTTTCGTTATCGAGCAATCCGTAAATGGAAGTGAGTGGTATATCCTGGATACAGTGGGGCCAAATCAAACCACGTATACTAATACCAGCGCCGGCTTTGAAATTTTGTACTTTTACCGAGTCCGGGCCGAAAGCGGCGCTACTTTTTCGCGTTGGTCCAATCTCGCTAGCGGCATGCGGCAAAAAGCAATCAGATTCGTTGGCGGTACGCTCACAGAAAATACCATCTGGTCTCCCGAGGCAGAACGATTCGTGGTCGCCTCTAATTTGATTGTCCCTACGAATATCACGCTCACCATTCTCGCGGGCGCCGATGTGCGACTGACCAATAACGCTTCGATCCGGGCGACCGCCGGCGGCGTGATCAACGTCGCAGGCGCTGAATGGGCTCCCGTTCGTTTTACGCGCGCCAATACCAACAATAATTGGGGCGAGATTGCCGCGGACGGGAACAATTCATTTTTAACTTTGCGCTACGCCGAGATTGAAGGCGGCACTGTCAAATTTCGCAATGGCGCCGCCGGGGTAATGGAAGATTGCTACGTTCATCATTTCCAAAATGCCGGCTCATCAATTGCCGGTTCGACCAGCGCGCGCGAGGTGCGGGTCAGGCGCTGCCATTTTGCCTATTATCATGAAACACTCTGGCAATACGGTGTGATGACCATCGAGGATTCGCTCTTTGAGCATGCGAACAATCCAAGCAGTGATGCCTTGGATTTCGACGGCGCGCTGCCCGGGTCCGTCATCCGGCGCTGTACTTTCCGGCATGGGCCGGCCGGCAATACCGATGCGATCGATCTCGGCTCGGGTTCCACCGGCACGCTGGTCGAGGACTGCCTGATGTATGATTTTCCGAATGACAAGGGTATCTCTATTGGCGAGAGTTCTTTTGGCATCGTGATTCGCAATTGCCTGATGTATGGCTGTGATTCCGGCGTTGCGGTGAAGGACAACTGCACGGCGACGATTTACCAGTGTACGATCGTTCAAAACGATTTCGGATATAAGAATTTTAACAAGGCTAATCCGTCTTCGCCCACCGGCGGAGGTCATATTATTGATGGTTGGGACAATATTCTCTGGAACAACGTCACCAACGTTTCACTCCTCAACGGCTCCACCATGACGAATGATCATAGCGATCTGGGCACCAACTGGCCGGGTGCCGGAAACATCAATGTGGATCCACTTTTCCTAAATGCTGCCGCACGCGATTACCGGCTTGCCCAGAACTCGCCGTGTCGCGGCACGGGACGGAATGGAGCGGAGATGGGCGCGCATTTTCCGGTCGGCGCTCCGATGGCGTCGAGCCATCCTGAATTTGTTTCCATCAACGCGGGGCCCACTGGGATGGGCTACGGCACGCTGCTTAGGTTTTGGGCGGATTCGGAACGGACTTACACGGTTTATTACGGACCGACTGTGAACGGGCCCTGGACCGAACTCGAACATGTTCCAGCGTCGGCGCGCCCTACGCTCGCGTGGGTTTTCGATCCTTTCCCCGCCTATATCAACCCGGAGAATCGTTTTTACCGGCTCACGTCGCCGTAGTATACGGAAACGCCAGGGAAGTGCTTTGCCAAT
This sequence comes from Verrucomicrobiia bacterium, assembly GCA_035275085.1. GTDB lineage: Bacteria > Verrucomicrobiota > Verrucomicrobiia > Limisphaerales > DATENK01 > DATENK01. The sequence continues at coordinate 4,764 of DATENK010000591.1, forward strand.
GCCGTTCCCTTTTCCGGGCCGAGGACACTGATGGCGGTTGCCAGGGCGTCGGCAGTGGTGGAATCGCGAGCGATAACGGAGACGGTCACTTGATTGGTGATCCCCATTCCCGTGCGCGGATCGACGATGTGCGAATAGCGGACGCCATCGACTTCGAGGTGTTGAAATGTGTCGCCGGAGGTCGATACTGCGGCGTGCGAAAGAGAGAGGATTTTCGGGGGTGAGCCGATCTCGATTTGCCAGCCGGATTTGGCCGGAGGGGGATCGCTTACCGCGATGTCTCCGGCAGCGCCGACCAGCGCGCTGCGAATGCCGTTGTGTTTCAATACTTTCATGGCTTCGTCGACTGCATAGCCTTTGGCGATGCCGCCGAGATCGAGCTTCATGTCAGGGACAAGTAGCCGCGCGGTGTGTTTTCTGAGTGCGAGCTTTTTGTAGCCGACCGCTCGCAACGCCGCCGCAAGGCGAGGGGGATCAGGTAGTTTCTTATCGCGCCGTGCTTTGCGCCAGAGGTTCACGCAAGGCCCGACGGTGACGTCAAACGTGCCATCGCTAAGTTCGGAAAATCGCTGCGACTGCAGCAATATCCGCCAAAGGTCGTTGCTTACCGGCACCGCTTTGCCCGACCCGGCAGTGCGGGAAAGTTCGTTCAATTCGCTGTCGGTCTCGTAATCGCTGAAGATTTGGTTCAACGTTTCGACGCGACGGAACGCTGCGTTGGCGGCCGTTTCAGCAGCGGCGGCATCGGGCGCATATAGCACGATCCGAAAGGGGGCGCCCATCTGGGGTTTGGAGAATTCGTAGCGCGCCATGTGGCGCGGGTCTGCGGATCGGCACCCGGCAAGCGTAAAAATGGAAACGAAAATGATTTGAAGATTGCTTTTGACCGCGCCGCTCATTCAAGATGGCAACTGTAGCAAACTTATGGAACTGAAGAACAAGCTAATCGATTTTCTGATCATCAACGGGCCGAAGGTGCTGGCGGCGGTGATGATTCTTTTCGCCGGGTATGTTGCGGGCCGGTGGGTTGGGAAAAGGTTGCACCGGTTCCTGACCGGACGGGGTTTTGAGCCGCCGGTGTGCATGTTGGTGACGCGGTTGAGTTTTGTGGGGGTTTTGGTTTTGGCGTGTCTGATTGCGGCGGATAATATCGGGATTCGGATCATGCCTTTGTTGGCGGGCGCCGGCGTGCTGGGGGTGGGTTTTGGTTTGGCCACGCAAGGGGTGCTGAGCAACGTGGTGGCGGGTCTGATCATCATTTTCACGAAGCCATTTCGGGTGGGTGAATACATTGACATCATTGGCCAGTACGGGCAGGTGGAGAGGATCGAGTTGATGTCAACGACGTTGTTGCATGGGGATCGTTCGCGGGTGATTATTCCGAACCGGAAAATCGTGGGGGAGGTGATGCATAATTATGGTACGATCCGGCAACTGGATCTGAAGGTGGGCGTGTCGTACGATTCGAGTTTGCCGGAGGTGACGGCGACGATTCGGGAGGTGTTGAAGAATAATCCGCGCGTGATGAAGGAGTTGACGCCGGGGATTGGCATCGCGGGTCTGGATGATTCCTGCATTACGATGTCTGTCAAGCCATGGACAACCGTCGAGGATTTTGGTCCGGCGGGCACTGAGATTTACCAGGCGCTGGTGGAGAAGTTCCGCGAGCGCAAGATCAGCATACCGTTTCCGCAGCGGGAGATTCGCGTTTTGAACGGGAACGGCCAGAAAGTGTCCGGCTGAGTCATTTTGCGGCCTTGCCCGCGATCGGAAATTCTGCATAATACGGGCGATGTGTCTGTCCCTGAGCCGGCAAACATGGGGCGTATGTTTGCTTAGTTTGATGGTTGGTTTGGTGCCGTTGGTTTCCCAGAGCGCTCCTTCCCTTCGCAATGTCAACATTACCTCAGCGGACGAAAATAGTCCGTGTTTTTTGAGCGCGGACGTGGGCAGTGGGGGAGGGGCGTCGATGGTGCTGCGAATGACCTGGGGGGATGGCACCCCGATGGAGGCGTACTCGGTGACGAACTCGGCGACGAACTTTTCGGTTTATCATTATTACGAAGACGATAATCCAACGAATACGCCTGCCGATCTTTACACGGTATCCATGAGCCTTTCGAATAATACAGGGGTGGTGTCTACGAATGTGGGTGTCGTGATTAGAAATGTGGCGCCGGATTTGGCCTTGAAGGTCACTTCTCCGATTGAGATCGGCGCGCCGGCGACTTTGCGGGCTTTAAATATTCGGGAGTTTGTGGTGCCGACCGCGGATAGTGTCCCGGAAGGCATCACGGTGGGGCCGGACGGAAATGTTTGGTTTACCGAGGCTGGTGCGAATCGGCTCGCACGAATAACAACCAACGGTAACATCACGGAGTTTTCCTTGGGAGCAAGCGGGCTGACTCCGCGCGGGATTGCGACCGGACCTGACGAGCGCTTGTGGTTTTGTGCGTCGGGCAGTGGCCAGGTCGGGGCGATGACAACCAATGGGGTCGTAACTCTTTACACGGTTCCGCGCGCGGCAAATGAACCGTTCCGGTACCCCGAATATATCACGCGGCGCGGGGCGGCTATGTGGTACACGGACCTGAGTTATCGCGTGAGCCGTGTCACAACGGTGGGAGACTTCACTCAATTCCAATACCCTCCGGGGGTTAACCCGTTCGGTATCGCGGTTGGCGCGGACAACAATATTTGGTGGACGGCGTACTTCAGCGACACGGTCAACAGTCTGCGGCCTATCGACGGTGCGACTAATATGTACATGCTGGCTCCGCTCGCTACCCCGACGCTCATGACCCGCGGGCCGGACGATGCCGTGTGGTACACGGAATTGCAGGGCGGCAACATAAGCCGGATCACCACCAATGGGATTATCACTACGAATTTCGTCGGATTTACGGGGCCATACGGGATTTGTGTCGGTTCAGATGGCGCTATTTGGTTTACCGAGCATCGGCGGGGCACTAACTCCATCGGGCGGCTGACGCTGGACGGGCAGTTGTCTCGCTATGGTCTTGCGATTTTCTCTGATGTCTCACAGATCGTCGCGGGTCCGGACACGGGGATATGGTTTACGATGGGCGGCCGCAACCGCATTGGGCGCATTCGTCCCACGACGTTTGGCAACGTTGTCTTGACCGGAGAGTTGAACGATCCCGGCTCGCTCGATCCTCATACCCTTCAAATTAACTGGGGCGATGGCAGCGCCGTCGAGTTGGTCAGCTTGGCGGCCGGCATCGAGAGTTTTTCACTCGCGCACACGTACTCGGGTTTGCAGCCGTCCTATACGGTCAATGTCACTGCGTCAGATGATGATACGGGGGTGTCGCAGGCCTCCATCGTGGTGTATGTCAACCCGATCCGGCTAAAGTCCCCGACACGCTCGCAGACGGGCGAAGTGCGGGTTAAAGGGACCGGCGCGAGCGGACAGACAATCAGTATCGAGACTTCGAGCGATCTGCGGAATTGGTCGCCCGCCGGTACGGTGAATTCATCGAGCAACGGATTCGAGTTTGTGCATCCGAATGCGCCCGGCGCTACACGCTTTTATCGAGGCAAATTGCCTTAAGCTGCTCAACGTTCGCCGTCCCTGTTGTGCCGAGTTGGTGAATCACAATCGACGCGGCCGCATTGGCGAGCGTCATGGCTTCTGACAGCGAAGCCCCGGCTGCGAGCGCCGCAGTGAGATTTGCGCTGACCGCATCCCCGGCGCCCACAATGTCGATTTCGCCGCGAACCGGCAGCGCAGCGGCGTGTGCGACTTCTCCAGAAGGCGCTGCTCCGAGTATCCCTTGTTCCGAAAGGGTGATAAACACCGGCTGCTTGTTCTTGCGGGCAAGGGCGAGCGCTTTTTCCTCCAGTTGTTCAAGCGAGATTTCGGATTGGGCGCCCGTGAGCGCGCAGAATTCCGCGCGGTTCATTTTGAATACCGCGGGTGGAAAATCACGCAAACCGCGTCGGCTGTCGGCGAGCATCAAGGCCGCGGATCCTCCGAGCATCTTTAATAACGAGTTGGTGATAACGCCCGTTTCCGGCACATCCACTTGATCGAGCAGTATTGCGGCGTTCGCGCTTTGCAGGGCGGCAACTGCGGCCTCGGCAAGTTGCTTTTGCAACTTCAAGGGTGTTGCGGACCAGTTTTTGATGTCCAACCTGCTGAGTTCCTCAGGCGCTCTGCCGCGATGCATTACCAATGGTTTTGTATAGGTAAACGTCCGGCGTTCGGGCGTGCGCACAAAATGATCCATGATCACCGCAGCGCGTGCTCGCAATGCGCGTTCAAGCTCAAAGCCTTCGCCATCGTCGCCGCAGAAACCGACCGGATAAATTGCGCCGATTCCCAGCGCCGCGAGGTTATTCAGGATCGTGCCCGCGCCGCCAGGTTGGCAGCGCACGTTGGTGATGTTGTGTACCGGCAGGCCAGTTTCGATGGAAGTTTCCTGCCGCGCCGGCTCAATTTCAAAGTAGCGATCCAGGCAGAAGTCACCGATCACCGCGACGCGTAATAGCGCGTAGCGCGAGGTGATTGCCTGGAATCGCGCCGGGCTCATGCGCCTTTCTGCAACGCGTGATACAAATGGTGCAGAAATGCGACATTATCGCATTGCAGATAATGCATTGTCCCGCCCATGCGGGAAAAGCTTTTGCAGAAGCGCAGGTAGTACGCGGCATTGTCTTTCGGCGGCTCGCCCTTCGTCCAATCCCAGTTGCCGCCATCCTGCAGGTCCACGACAAAAATCGAATGGCCTTCGACGATCTCGCGTTTGGCTTGCAAGCGTAAATTATTCACACAACTGATGCTCTTTTCGAAAACCTGCGGGCCCATGATTGCCGAGCCCACGGACATTACCACGCCGTTATCGAGGGTCTCCACCGAAGCGCAGAACAATTTGAAATCGATCTCCGCTGCGCGGCCGAGCACCGCGCCGTTAAACATCGGGTGGTTTGAAATAATGTCGTAACCGATGCCCGGATGCACGGTGAGCGGGACATCCTGCCGGAACGCCTGCGCCAGCACGCAAGCATTGCGCCAGCGGTGTAGCACAATCATCGGCCCTGCGGGAATCGCATGCTCGCGCATCGCGCGCAGCAAATCCGCTCGCGCCGCGGCAAGCGGGTGCCCGGGTTCCCTGCGCAAACTTTCCTCAAGTTCTTCCGCTTTCGGGAACACAGCGCCGTCCTGGTTGATGAAACGGCCAAGGGACCGGCCGAACCCTTCGCCTGCGGGTCCGCCCATCAGCAGCGCCAAATGAATGTAACGGCCCGTTTCATCCCAGGTTCCAAACGAACCTGTAGCGACGTTGTCGCGAACGCTTTCAGTCGAGCGTCCGAGAAATGCGAACTCCCAATCATGAATAATGCCTGCGCCGTTCGTCGCCAGATGAGTAATCCAGCCATGCTCCAGGAATCGGTTCAGCAACAATTGCCCACCATTTTTGATCAGGTGCGCCCCATAAATCAGCATCACGCCAGAAGCGCGTTGAATGGCAGAACGGATTTGCGTGGCGCACAAGCGGATGCTTTTTTGCAAGTCTTCGCTGATTTTGGAGGGCTCCTCGGATGGCTCCACCAAAATATTCTCCACCTGACTCATGCTCTTGCGCGAAGCAAGCGGATACACTTTGAGCGCCTTCAGATCGAATGGTTTCGGATACTTTGCGCTCATTCTTAGCGGTCGAGGATGCGTTTTAGCAGTGCATCGGCGTCCCGAAAATCCGGGATAACCACATCTGCGCCAACACCAAGCAAGCGCTTGCGTTTCCATTCATCCATCCGGCCTGAACCGTTATTCGCTTCGTCGCTCGCTACTGCCACAGCCAGGCCCCCGACTTCCTTTGTATTTTGGATTTCGACATAGCCATCACCAAAGGCGAGCAGTTGTTCACCGCGAATGTGGTTTTCGCGCAAAATTCTCTCGATCACCAGTTTCTTGGAAAAATTTTTGTAATCGTCCAGCGCGCCGTAAATGCGCGGGCCAAAGTATTCGGTCACGCCCAACAAGTCAGCCTCGGCCTTTACAAACGGTTCATCCGTTCCGCTCGCCAGATACAATGTGAGCCCACGCGCGCGCAGATTTTCGAGCAGATGCCGTGACCCGAAAATCAGCAAATGATCTGGTTTGATCCTTCCACTGCGCAAACCGTCGCGGCGCGATTCGATGCGTTCATCCAAACGCCGTAAATACTCCTTTTTGTACCAAAGCGGATCTTTCGGCTCGCCGCCCCGCTCTCGAATCCGATCAGCAAGCTGAATCATTTGATAAATCGTCTGCTTGCCGTTGAGGTGCATGATGTCGTCGTAAAGCAGCGCGCGTTTCGCCTCTTCACTCTCCCCCTGGCGGGACGGCAGCATCTCGACGAACATCGGTACCATCACCTCCGGCCAACCCTGCCGAATCAGCGAGAGTGTCCCGTCAAAATCCAGCAGCACATGTGTGATCCCGGGACGCGACGCGAATGTTGGCGCAAACTCTATCCGGCCGCTGAATGAGGTGTTCTGCATGGAATTCGTTAAATACTCGATTGTTGTTATCCTGAGACAAACAATCCCAATTGGCAACCCGCACCTTGGGCGCGCCACTAAATATCTTTTCGACGCGCGAGGCCCAGGGGCGATGCCATGGACAACAGTTTCCGAGTGAGGTGTTAAACCTTGCTACCGCCGCAGACTTTCCGTACTGATTAAAGATGACTTCGTTGCTGGCGGGCAAACTCGGCGTCGTTTTTGGAGTGGCGAACAAACGCTCGATCGCATGGGCGATCGCGCAGGCATGGCATAATCATGGCGCGAAGCTCGCGTTCACGTACCAAGGGGAACGCCTGAAGGAAAATGTCGAGGAATTGGTTGGCAC
>DATENK010000592.1:0-4539 GCA_035275085.1 Verrucomicrobiia bacterium
TTCCGCGACAAGCATGGACATTTTCCGGTTACGCGACGCCGGACGCCGCCCTCGTATCCGCGATTTGGGCGATGAGAGAAGGGAAGCCGCAGGTCTATCTTGATAGTCTCACGCCAGAAGAACAGCACCGCATGGCACAGACGTGGCAAGGCAAATCCGAAGAGGAAATCGCCGCCAAACATCAGAAGGATGTAGGCGCCATCCAGAACGTGCGGGTTTTGAGCCGCACGGCGATTTCGCCGACCGAAGTTCAAATGCAGGTTTTGCTGGAAGGAGCGAACCGCGTGGAGACTTTCAAAATGAATCAAGCGGCTGATCAGCAATGGAAGTTCGGCGGGTTGGTGCGCAAACCGGCGCAGTGACCATGCGGCTCGGGATCATTAACAGCGCCTTTCAGCAGGTGGGTATCGACACCGCGACGGGTCTGAAACACATCTCACGCATCGGCTTCGACACGGTGGACGTCTTTACCGAAGCGATGACTATCCCGAAAACCGAGGTCGCACTGGTAGATCGCACTACTCAAAAACTTAATCTTCCAGTTATTTCATTGCCAGTGGTCGCCGTGGGGCTGATTGATTTCAATGAGCCTGTTCGTGAGTTTCATATCGAGCGCTGCAAAAAGTTCATTGATCTCGCCCTAGCGTGGCAGGCCAAAAATATTTTGCTCGTGCTAGGCGAATACATCTGGCAGCGGGAAGTCATCCCTCCGGCTGCACAATGGCAATGGGGCCTTGAGACTTGCCGCCGACTTGGGGATTACGCCGACAAAAGGGGTATCGATATCGCGCTGGAACTCGAACCGTTTCGCCTCAGCCTGTTGAACAACGTCGATGCGATGGCGCGTTTCGTCGGCGAGTGCAACCACCCGCGTGTTCGCGCGAACATCGATATCAGTCATCTGGTGCTTTCGGACAGCAGCCCTGCTGAATTGAAAAAGCTTAAAGGCAAAGCGATCCACGTCCACCTCAGCGATTGCGACGGTAAAGTCCACGGCGACCTTCCGCCCGGACGTGGGGTGGTCAAATTCCTGCCGTATCTCCAGGCGATCAAGGAACTGAAGATCGAGGGCGTCGTCTCGATCGAACTCGAGTATTCGCCTCAACCCGAAAAAATCATCGAGTGGGTCGAAGAAGCTTACCGCGAAACCGCGAAACTGATGGACCTGGCCGGTCTGCGGGGTTAGCCCGGATACAACCGCCAAATGAGCTCAGAAAAAACTTGGCAACGATATGGACATCCCTATAGTCGCCCGGTTTCCCAGGACGGAATCAATTGTAACAGGATTTTTGCAGAATCGACGAAAGACTGGCGTATTAAAACGTCATTCTAACAGCACGAAAGAAATCAAGAACATGAAAACTACTCAACTTAAGAAATGGTTCGCATTTGCCGTAATGGCGTTCGGAGCGACAGCAAGCCAGGCTGCCTCGGACGCTTTGGAATTCAATCTGACGCCGATCGGCCGGTATACGAACGACGCGCCCTTCGAACTCAGCGCTGCGGAAATCGTGACGCATGACCCCATTTGGCAACGCCTCTATGTTGGCAACGCGCGCGACATTCGCGTGGATATTCTGGACATCCATGACCCCGCCCATCCCACTAAGATCGGCCACCTGGACATGTCACCTTACGGGAAGGTGGTGAACAGCGTGGATGTGAAGAACGGCATCGTCGCCGTTGCCGTGGAAGCCGCGGTCAAAACTGATCCAGGCGTGGTGGTATTTTTCGACAGTGGCCAGCAACATCTCCGCACCGTCGTGGTGGGCTCACTCCCGGACATGGTAACTTTCAGCCCGGATGGCCGATGGGTTTTGGTGGCCAATGAAGGGGAGCCGAATACCTATAACAATTTCGGCAGCGAAACCAACGGTCCGAGCGTCGATCCCGAAGGCTCGGTAAGCATCATCGATATGTCAGGCGGCGCCGCAGCAGCAACCGCGCGCACAGCCGACTTTCGCGCTTACACGAGGGCCAATCTTCCGCCGGGTGTGCGGGTGTATGGCCCGGGGGCTACGCCGGCGCAGGATTTCGAACCCGAATACATCGCCGTATCGGATGACTCAACGACCGCGTGGGTGACATTACAGGAGAACAATGCTCTCGCGATTGTGGACATTCTGAACGGTGTGGTGACGGACGTGGTGCCGCTTGGTTTTAAGGACCACAATCAACCCGGGGCGGGATTGGATGCCAGCGACCAGGACAATCGGACAATCAATATACGTCCCTGGCCGATCAAAGGCATGTATATGCCGGACTCCATTGCTGCTTACCGATTTCGCAGCGGCACGTATCTCGTGATGGCGAACGAGGGCGATACGCGCGATTGGCCCGGGTTTCGGGAAGACGTGCGTTTGAGCACGCGCAAGTTGGACCCGATCGCGTTTCCCAACGGCGATGAATTGAAGCGGACCAATAATTTGGGGCGCCTGGCCGTTAGTTCCGTGGATGGCGATCTCGACGGCGATGGCGATCTGGACGAGATTTATTCCTACGGCGGACGGTCGTTTTCGATTCGTGACGCAGCCGGAAATCTGATTCTCGATAGCGGCGATCAACTGGAACAACTCACCGCAGCGCTGTTCCCGAACAACTTCAATGCGAGCCACAGCAATAACAGCTTTGACAATCGCAGCCCCAGCAAAGGTCCGGAACCCGAAGGCGTGGCGGTCGGGAAAGTGGCGGGCCGCACGCTCGCATTCATCGGATTGGAACGCATCGGCGGCGTGGCTGTCTATGATGTCACGAATCCATTCGATGTCGGCCTGGTGGATTATGTGAATACGCGCAGCTTCGCGGGCAGCTTCAACTTCGCCACCTCCGGCGATTTGGGCCCGGAAGGATTGCACTTTATCAGCGCAGACGACAGCCCCAACGGCAAAGCGTTGCTGGCCGTTGCCCATGAGATCAGCGGTAGCACGGTGATCTTTGAGATCAACAAGCGCAACGCAGGACGATAGCCGCAAGGTCGCGGCGGTTCAGCGACTTCGACAGAGCTGATGCGGTGCTTGACACGCGCACCGCATCAAACGCTCTTTAGGGACGTTGAAAAAGCTGTGGATTGCGATTGCCGTTGCGCTGCTCCTGGTCGCAGCGGTTATTGTTTTCCGCTCGCAGCCGGTTCGACAGCCGAGCGCTACTTTGCCGGACGGCACGCAGATCATTGTTCAGGCCGCCACCTATGGAACGAATCACGCGTTCATCCATGGCTCGCGTATTCTCGCCAAACTGCAACCGTTCGTGCCCAAGGTCATCGGGCGCCGATTGCCAAAGCCATACATTGAGAACTGCCCAACGATCCAGGAAGAGCTGATTGTCTGGTACAGCGCATATCAACCGGCAACGGGCAAATATGTGCCCGTAAGTGTGGATGAAATGCAGGTGATTGATGAGCATGGGTGCACGTTTCAGGTAAGCCAATTTGGAGGAGGCCAATCGTCTCCCACATTTTCGGTTGGCAAAGCATACATCCGGGTGTTTCCCCGGTGGCAAAGAAATTTCAAGCTGCGCGCCAAATTCGCGAATCATGCTGGGGTGATTGAGTTGCAGGTCCCTAATCCTTTGCCACCGCGCACGCTCCAATGGACACCTGAATCGCTGCCCGCGACACGCATAACGAATAATGTGGTCGTGACCCTTACAAGGCTTAGAGCGGGCCCAAACTTCTACCAAACCAGCGTCGATTATGATATTTACGAAGACGGCGTGCGGCGGAACCAATGGTATTCGCTGTCGCGCATGTTTGCCGATGCGACGGGAAACAGCAGCGGGTTTTCGCTTTGCCGATTCGAACGCGCATGGAAGGTCGAACTGGATCTTTACAAAAACGCCCGTGCGCCATTTGTGGAATCCGCGATCTGGCGCTTGCCGAATATTATTGTTCCCAGGGCTGGAGGGGTGCAGTTGCTGACAAATGAAGTACGCACCGGCAGGCTATCGTTGAAACTGATCGCGCTCTGTGGGCCGGGCGCGTTCATGTTCTCCAATCAGGTGTGTTTCTCGTCGGCGCCTTTGCAGCAAGGTGAGCCCGAACAATTCAACGCCACCAGCACAGGGCGTGAAGTTCAACTCAGGTTCGCCTCATCCATGCCATCTCTAATTATGCGGGTGGATGGTTGGCGAGTCTCAGAGGAATTGTTGGTCCGCGCGAAATCTGCAGACGGCACGGCGAAATCGTTTTCCTTCCGCGGCAGCGCCGATAACGTTTGCCGTTTCGGAATGGAAGAGGCGGCGGCTGGCGAGGTTTTTGATTTGGAATTTATTCCGCAGCAGCCGGTGCATGTCGAATTTATGGTTCAGCCGCCTCACCCCTGAGCAACGGTGCCGTGCCGCCCCAGATCTGCACAAAGGCGGCGGCGCGCGAAACGGTAGAGAAAAAAGTCAATCGTGAGCGAGCCGACTATGGCCACCGAGCCGCTAACGAACTGCATCCAGGTCATTGCGGTCGGATTGCGCCCGAACTTTGGGATGTACAAAACGGCAACCAATATTCCGCTGACGAAGGACAATGTGATCCATGGGAGGACCTGGACA